>NZ_VHLB01000056.1:0-59059 GCF_006547365.1 Myxococcus sp. AB056
CCTTCCGGGGGCGGCGGGGGCGGCGGGGGCGGCTCACCGTTCGGCGTGCCATAGAGCGCCTGGATGCCCTGGATGTCCTTCGCGGTCAGCACCAGGTCGCCGTTCTGGGTGCCGTTGCACTGCGGGTAGTGCATGACGGAGGAGCCGTCGTAGGTGGTCAGCGCACGCCAGTTGCTGTCCTCGAAGCACGCGCCGGACTCGGGGCGGGTGTGCTCGTGACGGAAGCCGAGCACGTGGCCCAGCTCGTGGCGGGTGATGCCCTCCAGCGTCCAGACGCCCAGGGGCTGGAAGGAGCTGGGGTCGAACACGACGTTGCGCTGGGCGCGCGCGTCGCCCGGGAAGAACGCGCGCGCCAGGTACTGGCCACCCGCGTTGATGGGGCTCACGTCGAACAGCACGTTGTTGTTGCTGGCGTTGCAGCTGGCGTCCTGCGCGCTCACGTGAACGAACTTCACGTAGCCAGCGGCTTCCCACGTCGCCGTCGCCGAGGCCATCGCCTGGACCATGCGATTGTAGTTGCTACCGAAGGTGGTGCTCACGCAGTAGGTGAGGTTCAGCTTCTGCGTGTCGCTCCACTTCGCATCTGCCCCGCCCACGCGGTGGACGATGAGCTGCCCGTTCTTGACGTTGTTGTCGTAGAACTCGCGCAGGTGCTTCTCGGTCGCGAACGGCGTGTCACCGTCCGCGATGAAGATGCCCGTCTCCGGCTCCTGATACACCTGGGAGAGGAACTCCTCCCACGACATCCCCTGGCTGAGCGTCTCCTCGGAGGCGGGGGTGGTGCCATCGCTACCGCCGCAACCGGCGAGCAGCGCCAGGCCCGTGAGGGCGCCGACGAACTTGGACTGTGACATGGACATCCTTGTTGGGATGAGTGGTTCGCGGCCGATTAAGCAGCCGCCATGCCAGCATCCAAGCCATCGCCGTCATTCAGGATTTCTGATGGCTCCCTGTTCAACGAGGTGTACCGGGACTCCAAGACCCCGCGGTCATTCGTAAATAGGATTTACACTTTACCCTGAAACGACAGTGCTTCTAAGGGTTTGCCCATAGAGGAATGGCCGACTGAAATTCAGACAGGCCGTCCTGAAAAAAGACACCTTTCGCGGGCCTTCCACATTCTTTTGTCTCAAAAAAAGACGGTGCCAGCGGAAGCCCTACAGCCCCACCAGGCTCTCCGGACGCTTCAGGCCGCGCGCACGGCCCAGCGGCTGGAGGATGTCCTGCGGCGGCGCGTCCGCGGTGAGCAGGAGCGCGCGCACGGCGGTCTCCACCACGTCCTCGGCACCGGGGCGGACCATGCCGCGGCGGGCATCCTCCACGCGCTTGCCGCGGTAGGCGTCGAAGCGCTCCTTCACGCGGCGGGCAACGTCCGACACCGCCTTGTCGCCCACCTCCACGCGCAGCTCCAATTCATTGCGCAGTTGCACCGGGTCCGCGAGCACGCCGTACCGGTCATAGCCCTTGTGCGCCGTGTCCTCGTGCATCACCGCGTAGTCCTGAGTATTGGGCGCGGGCACCTGCTGCTCCTTGATGAGGTCCCGCATCACCGCGGTGACGGAGGCCGTCACGGTGAGCCGGTGGAGCTGCACGTCGAACACGAAGTCCGAATACATGGGCTCCTCCACGGTGATGGGCTCGCGGAAGGTGGCGTCGCGGTGGCGCTGCACCTGCGTGCGCTGGCCCTCGGACTTGTCCAGCGCCTCCTCCAGCGCCTTCTCCTTCTGCAGGGACGCGGCGGCCTTGGCCACCAGCAGCACCTCCTCGGCGACGCACGCCTTGTTGTCGCAGCGTGAGGGGTTGCACTCGCTGGGGAACTGCCCCGGGCCGCTGACCTCGCGCGCGGCCTCGCCGCAATCCTGCAGGGCCTCGCGGCACTGGCGGCGCTCCCGCTCGCGGCAGCGCTCCGCGGCCACGCGCACCATGGACAGCTCCGCCTGCATGCGCAGGTACTCCCGCAGCGCGGCGGCCTGCTTGCGCTCCACGTCCTCCAGGGTGCGCTCGGCCTTCAGGAGCTGGGTCTCGAAGCCGCTGCGGCGCGGGTTGGGCACGGAGCGATTTCCGGCGAGGTAGCGCTGCGTGCGCTGCGACTCCTCCACCACCTGGAGCGGCAGCACCCGCTCCAGTGACAAATCCAGCGCCACGCCTTCGCGGCCCGCCGGGGCCTCCGTCACCACGCGCAGGGGCAGTTGCGTGGGCAGCATCGCCGCCAGCCGGCCGGCCGCCAGCCGCTGCGCCACGTCCGGCGCTCCGGCCCGGTCCTCCACCGGCGAGGCCACCACCAGGAAGGCCACCTCGTCGCGCAGCTTCTGGCGCACGGCCTCGGCCCGCTCCCGCGCCGCGGTGGCGCCCACGCGCTCCTGGTCCGCGCGGACGTAGGCCACCAGCGCGTTGCCCAGCTTGCCGGCCTTCTCCAGGCCCTCACCCGTGCCGAACCAGCGCCGCGCCCAGGCCACCTGCACGCCGTCCACGCCCCGCTTGGCGGCCGCGTGGTCCGGCGCCACCGACAGCACCGCGTCGAACTCCGTGCGCGCGTCCTGCAACCGTTCCGCCTTCAACGCCACGTTGCCCGCCGCCACGCGCGCATCCAGCGTGGCGCCAAGCAGCTCCCGCGCCGAAGCGTTGTCCGCGTTGAGCTCCAGCGCGCGCACCAGGCGCTTCATCGCGCCATCCAGGTCCCCGGAGGCGTGCACGGCGCGCGCATCCGCCAGCACCACCTCGCTCCAGGCCTGGCGCACCTTGCCCAGCTTCACCTTGACCTCGGAGGCCTCCGGGTCCGCCGCCAGCGCGCGCAGATAGGCCGCCTCCGCCTCCGCCCACTTCTGCTCCTGGCTGGCGGCGTCTCCCTCCTTCACCGCACGGGAGAAGGCGGAACAGCCGGACAGTGCCAGCACCAGGGCCAGGGCCAGGGCCCCCAACCAGGGGTGGGACGAAGACGGAGGGAGGCGGGGGCTTCGGGCAGACGCGTTCACACGCGCATCTTCGAGGAAAGCTCCCATCGGGTGAAGACTCCGGACGTCGTCTTGGCCGTCCCCCATCCCGGCAGGCCCCCATCCCCCGGAGGTCTGCCATTGCCAGCCAACCCCACGCTCCCGCCAGGAGCCCTCACCCCCCGTTGCGGCGACAATGTATGTCTGCTTTTCAACGGCCTTGAATTCTTGCGCTGCGGGCTACTCTGCCCCAGAATGAGTCCCAAACGCCCCACCCCCTGGCAAACTCCGCCAGAATTTACAGTCCAGTTGCGATGATTTGCCCTGGCTGTATATATTGACGCATTCATCGCCCTCCCGCCGCATTCCCAACCGGAGCACTCTGGACCCTCCCCCATGGAATCTGTCGCCCGCACCCAGACTTCAGCGCCTCGCCAGGTCGTACGGACCGTGCTTCATGAGGCCCTGGAGAGCAAACTCGGTGGGGAGGTCGTGGTCCGGTCCACCTCCGTGTCCGGACGGATCTTCGTGGTGGCGCGGAAGGTGGCCTGGGCGGTCCTCAACGGGCCGGGGGCGCTCAACTTCTCTTCGGTGCTCATCCGGGAGCGGGTGGTCAGCCGCGAGGACGTCGAGCAGGTGGTGGCGGAGTGCCGGCAGAGCGGGGGCAACTTCTGCGAGACGCTGGTGACGTGGGGCCTGGTTCCCCGGGACACCATGCGAGACCTGCTGCGCCGCCACATGTCGGAGCAGTTGGAGGCCTTGCTGTCGCTGACGGACGCCCAGGCCATGTTCGTTCCGCAGCCGCGCACCTACTCCAGCCAACTGACGTATGGCCTGGATGAGCTGATTTCCACTGTCGCGAAGCCACCCACCCACCCGCTGATAGAAAGCGAAGTCATGGCGAACGTGAAGCAGTCCCTGGAAGAGACGCTGAAGATTGAGGGGGCCTTCGCGGCCTGTCTGGCGGACTCGAAGAGCGGCATGTGCCTGGGCAGCGTTGGCGGCAGCCCGGCCTTCAACATCGAGACGGCGGCGGCGGCCAACACCGAGGTCGTGCGCGCCAAGATGAAGGCCATGAGCATGCTGGGCATCAAGGACCGCATCGAGGACATCCTCATCACGCTCGGCGAGCAGTACCACCTCATCCGCCCGCTGACGGGCAAGGAGGGCCTGTTCCTGTACGTGGCCCTGCACCGCGCCAGCGCCAACCTGGCGATGGCCCGCTACAAGCTGTCCGAGGTCGAGAAGTCGCTTCAGGTGTGAGCCGTCCCCCAGGTGGATGAGCGCCCGCCCGCCAGCCGGGCGGCGCGCCCCACCCCGCCTCGGACGCGCCCAGGTGGATGCGCGCCAGGGCCCCTCCTCGTTAGTGAATGCAGCCCCTTCCTGTTGGCACCCATGAAGTCCGTGCGACCGCACGGCGCGGGTGGCCCCGGACGCGCCGGGAATGACGCGGCGCAATGACAGGTAGAGGAATGACACGTCCCATGAGGGGGGCAAGAGAGGCACCATGTCCTGTCCACAGCCACGACCCACCGAGTTCCGCCTTCCGCTGCGGGCCGAGTCCTTCTCCATCGACGAGCACCGCAACGTGCACTGCCGCTTCTACGGCGGCTGCATCGACGTCGCGGTGAAGAAGGATTGGGATAGCTTCACCTGCGCCAAGTGCCCTCTGTTCCACGAGGACCAGGCCCCGGGCGCCAGCGCATACGCCTTCAACCAGCCCGCGGATCCGGGCCGGCCCTAGCGGTCATCCGCGGACAGGCCCCGGCGGTGCGCGCTCCCATGGGACGAGGGAGCGCCCCACCGCCGGAGCCTCTGTTGACCAGCCCACGCGAAGCCGGGACTCCTGGAGGGAGTAGGCATGCGGGGCTCCTGACGCCAGCTTGGGCCCAACCTGCACGGGCGACTCCTCCGCCTGAAGGGAGAGGCCCCCATGCTGCGCCAGCTCCTGCTCTCCGACTTCCGTTCCGAGGGCCCCGCCGCCGGACATGGCTGGCCACTGGTGCAGCACGCGTTTCCCACCGTGCAGCTCGCGCCCCTGGCCGCCGGGCGCGGGGGCCGCGTGCTCCACCTGGACGCTTCCGAATGGAATGCGCCAGCCTTCGACCCCATCGCCTGGGACGCTCGCGTCTTCGAAGCGGCGGAGAGCACCGAATGGCTGTCCTTGCATCTGGACGGCGCGAGCAGTGAGGCGCTCGTCGTGGCCGCGCTGGAAATCCTCACCCGCTACCAATGTCTGGTGCGGCGCCGCAACGCGGCCTCGGCCACACCGCTCTTCAGCCGGCTGCTGGCGCGGTACCGCTCGCTGCATGATTTGGAGCAGCCCCGGGTGCGCGCGGAGTTCCACCGCGCGGTGGATGCCTGGCAATGGACGCTCCGGCTGCGACCAGATGTGGACCTTCCGCCGCAGGCCGCGGCCTTCTTCCATGAAGGGGAGCAACCCACGACGCCGGTTCGCGCCGACCTCGCGGTGCGGGTGTTGGAGGAGGCCGGCGCGGATGACGCCACCTGCCGGCGCGTGCGGGAGTTGCTGACGCGCACCGCCAACGCGCGGGACGTGTCCCTGTTGGACACCGCGGACGCGCTGTCGTTCTTCTGCCGGGAGGCCTCTGCCTGGTTCCGCGAGGCCCCGCCCGAGCACCGCCGCCGTCAGGTGGCCCGGATGCTCGCGCGGCTGCGGCCCGAACACCTGCGCTGGTTGGGACACATGCGCCTGGCGCCGGCCGTGCGCGGACAGCTCGAGGTCCTGGTGGCCGCCCACTTCCCGGTGGACGGCACGGCCTGAGCTGGACGGCACGCGCGCGGCCTCCCTCGCTACGCCTGAGCGGTCCGGTCCGATGGGCACGCAAAGGCGTTGTCGTTCATCGTGACGTCGCCCGTGATGCCAGCGGCCTGCTGTCGCTCGGTAATCTCGCGCAGATGGCGCTCCTGCTTGTTCCCCATGGCTCCGCCCAGAATCACGCCCATGATGAGGACGGAGAAGATGACGACTCCCAGGATGGCGGCACCAAGGATTTCCATGAGCTGACCCTCGCTTTCTGGGGCCGCGCGCCACGGAGGCGAGCACGGCCACGTTGCCTTCACCCTGGAAAGGTGTGTCGTCCCGCCGTTCACGGCGCTGCTTCCCCGACCGTCCGAGGCAGGGACGTCCGCCCACCCAGCAGGCAGGCGGCTAACGCGAAAGCCTGTCTGGCTTCTCGAAGCGGGGCAGACACAGCCAGAAGCGCGTGCCCTCTTCCGACGTGGACGTCACCTGCACCAGGCCGCCGTGGGCCCGCACGATTTCGTGGGTGATGTAGAGCCCCAACCCCAGCCCGTTGCGCTGCGCGCTGCGCATGTCCTGCGCGCGCACGAAGGGGTCGAAGATGTGAGGCAGCCGCTCCTGGGGAATGGGCAGCCCCCAGTTGTGCACCTCCATCCGGACGCCGCCCTCCACATCGCGCACGGACACGCTGACGGACGTGTCCTCGGGCGAATACTGCACGGCGTTGCCCACCAGGTTGGAGGCCGCCTGGGCGATGCGGTCCGCGTCCCATTCGCCCCAGCCATTGCCGGACAGGGCCAGCTCGAAACGGCGCATGGGGTGCGCCACCTCCAGCTCCTCCACCACCTGCCGCAACACTTCGTGCAGGTTCACCCGGGCGCGCGTCAGCGGGTAGCCGCCGCCCAGCCGGGTGCGCGTGAAGTCCAGCAAGTCGTTGATCATCCGCGCCATCCGGTCCGCGGAGATGGAGATGCGGTTGACGGCCTTGCGCTGCGGCTCCGCCAGCCCGCCGTAGCGCAGCAGCAGGGCCGCGTTGCCGGAGATGGCCTGCAACGGGTTGCGCAGGTCATGCCCGAGGACGCCCAGGAACTGCTCGCGGAACACCGCCGTCTGCCGCGCCGCTTCCTCGCGCTTGAGCCCCTCCTCCACCCGCTTGCGCTCGATGGCATAGCGCAGCGCCCGCACCAGCAGCGGCCCCGTCACCTGCCCCTTCACCAGGTAGTCCTGCGCGCCCTCGTGCACCGCCTGCACCGCCAGCTGCTCGTCGTCCGTGCCGGTGAGCACTACCAGCGGCACCGACGGCGCGGCGTTGAGCAGCAGGGGGATGTTGGCCAGCCCCTGCCCATCCGGCAGCGACAAGTCCAACAGCACCGCGTCCACGCCCGCGCCGCCCAGCACGCGCACCGCGTCCGCCAGCCGCTCCACGTGGAGGACGTCGAAGTGCGCGGTGGCAATCTCCTTCAGCTCCTCCTGGAGCAGCCGCGCGTCGCCCGCGTTGTCCTCCACCAGCAGCAGGCGCAGGGGGCGCCCATCCATGCTCCCGTCGCTCATGAAGCCTCGGGCTTGGGAGGCAGGCGGACGACGGACAACCAGAAGTCGTCGATGGAGCGCACTACGGAAATGAACTGCTCCAGGTCCACCGGCTTGGCGATGTAGCAGTTCGCGTGCAGGTCGTAGGTGCGCAGGATGTCCTCTTCCGCCTTCGACGTGGTGAGCACCACCACCGGGATGCGGCGCAAGGCCGGGTCGACCTTGATTTCCGCCAGCACCTCGCGCCCATCCTTCCGGGGCAGGTTGAGGTCCAGCAGGATGAGGTCGGGCTGGGCGGCGTCCGCATACGCGCCCTGGCGCCGCAGGAAGGCCAGCGCCTCCACGCCGTCGCGCGCCACCGACAGGCGGTTACGCACCTTCCCCTCCTTGAGGGCTTCAACGGTCAACCGCACGTCGCCGGGGTTGTCCTCCACCAGGAGGATTTCAATCGGGCTGCCAGTCGCGTCGTGACGCATGTCTCAAGACTCCGGATGGGACGGTGCGGCGGGCAGCGTGAACCAGAAGGCCGTGCCTTCACCTGGCTGGGACTCCACGCCGATGCGGCCACCATGGCGCTCGACGATTTTCTTGCAGATGGCCAGACCAATCCCCGTGCCCGGGTACTCCGCCTTGCCGTGGAGCCGCTGGAAGATGACGAAGATGCGCTCGAAGTACTCGGGGGAGATGCCAATGCCCCAGTCGCGCACGGTGAAGTGGACCTCTTCTCCCCGCGGCTCGGCGCACACTCGCACCCGGGGCGGCGCGGCGCCGTGGAACTTGAGCGCGTTGCCCACCAGGTTCTGGAACAGTTGCGTGAGCTGCGTCTCGTCCGCGAGCACCGCCGGCAGCGGGCCGTGCTCCACCGAGGCCTGTGTCTCCTGGATGGCCGCCTGCAGGTTCGCGGTTGCCCGCTCCAGCGCCCGTCCCGCATCGCACGGGCGGATGCCCCGGACCCGCGTGCCCACCCGCGAATAGGTCAGCAGGTCCTGGATGAGCCGCTGCATGCGGTTCACGCCATCCACCGCGTAGTGGATGAACTCGTCCGCGTCCGCGTCCAGCTTGCCCTTGTAGCGCCGGCCCAGCAGCTGGGTGTAGCTGGCCACCATGCGCAGCGGCTCCTGCAAGTCGTGCGAGGCCACGTAGGCGAACTGCTGGAGCTCCTCATTGGAGCGCGCCAGCTCCTGGGCGCGCTGCTGCAACCCCTCCTCGGCGCGGCGGCGCTCCACGCCCTGGGCGATGGCGTCCGACACCGCCGCCAGCGCGGCCGCCGCGTCCTCGCCCAGCGGCTCCCTGCAATAGACGCCGAGCACCCCCACCAGCTGCCCACGCACCGTCAGCGGCATGCCCGAGAACGCGCGCACGCCCGCCTCCTCCAACCAGGCGCGGTCCAGGACGCGCGTGTCGTGGGTCAGGTCGTCCACGCGGAGCTGGGTGCGCAGGCGGGCCACCTCGCTCACCATGCTGGGGCCGTCCACCCGGACCCGCATCCACTTGTCGCGCGGCGGCGCGGTGGGGCCCGCGTTCCCCGCCAGCTCCAGGGTGTGACTGTCGCGCGAGTACAGCCACAGCCGCACCGTCTGCGCCCCCAGGTGCGTCACCAGGGCGTCAGCGCAGTCCTGGAGAATCTCCGGCAAGGCGGCCTCGCGAGCCAGGGCGAGGCTCACCTCCGCGCGCAACGCTTCCAGCCTTCGGGCGGCCGCCTCACGTTCCAGACGGCGGGCGGCGTCCTCCACCTGGCGCTGGGCGGAGATGTCCGTGGTGGTGCCCACCCATTCGCGCACGCCGCCGTCCGGATTGAGCACCGGCACCGCGCGCACGCGCACGGGGGTGTAGTGCCCCTCCGGACGGGAGAGGCGGTACTCCGTGTCATAGGGGCGACGCTGCTCCACCGCGGCGAACCAGCTCCGCGCCGCCCCGTCCCGGTCCTCCGGGTGCACGGCCGAAAGCCACTCGTGTCCCCGCCACTGCGCATACGTCCGTCCGGTGAAGGCGCGCCAGGAAGGGCTGTCCTCCTCGATGTCGCCGTCGGGGCGCGTCACCCAGACGGCCTGGGTGGAGGCGGTGACCAGCGAGCGGAAGCGCAGCTCCATCCGCCGCGCGTCCTTGATGAGCCGGGCGTTGTCCAGCGCCACCGCGGCGCGCTCCGCCAGTTGCGTGGCGAGCAGGAGGTCCGCCTGGGCGAAGCGCCGGCCTGACTCCGCGTGCACCAGCGACAGCGCGCCAATGGTGCGGCCTCGCGCTGTCAATGGCACCATCATGGCGGAGCACAGCCCCAGCTGCCGCAAGATGCGCAGGTGCTCCGCGTCACGAGCCCCGGCCACCAGCAGTGCGTCCGGGACATCATTGAGCACCATCGGCGTCCCCGTGCGGATGACGGCCAACACGCCGGAGGGGTCTTCATGGCGCGGCGGGTAGCGCACGCGCAGCTCCTCCGCGTAGCGCACCTTCTCCGGGTCCACGTGGGCCACGCCCACCTGGCGCGTGGAGCCATCCTCGTAGGCGATTTCGATGGCGCACCAGTCCGCCAGCGACGGCACCACCAGCCGCGTCAGCGCCGCGAGCGTGGCCTCGTAATCCAGCGAGGACGACGACAGCAGCGCGCCCGCCTCGGCCAGCACGCGCAGGGACTCCGCGGCGCGCTTCTGCTCCTCGATGTCCGTGCAGGTGCCGAACCATTTGACGATGCGTCCGCTGTCGTCGCGCACCGGGTGCGCCCGTCCCAGGTGCCAGCGCCACACGCCGTCATGCCGGCGGCAGCGGTACTCCACCTCATAGGGTTCACCAGTGCGCAGGGACTCCGCCCAGCGCCGGCCCGCCACCTCCAGGTCATCGGGGTGGAAAGCCAACTGCCAGCCCGCCCCCAGTGACTGCTCGGGGGAGAGGCCCGTATAGGAGTACCAACGGGCGTTGAAGTACTCGTGGTGGCCGTCCGCGCGGGTGACCCAGATGAGCTGGGGGATGCTCTCGAAGAGCAACTGCAAGGCGTCTGCGCCAGGGAGCGCCGGCACCGGGCGCTGGGATTCCGGGGCCGCAGCCGGAGGACTACGGAGGGGGTGCGTCATGGAAGGCACCCGACCTTAACAGCCCGCACGGGCCACACCCTCCTGGCGGGAGACGGCTTTTCAACAGCCGACAGTCCCCAGGCGGGGCGGGTCCCACGCCGGGCGGCCAGGGAGGCGGGCGCGCCAGCCTCCCGTGTCAATGCCCCGCGGTCGCAGATGCCTGTCATTACACGGACAAACCAGACAGCCCCATCGCCCGCCATGCCAAACAGCTCCAGACATCTCCCATATAAAGACATCAAACATGGGAACCATGGCACGCAGGCACAAAACCCTGCCATCGCGACGCAATGAGAGGCGATGGAGGACGTTGGGCATCGGCGTCCGCCCGCTGTACGCGGAGCGGCTGGGAGTGGGCAGGCGGGCAGGCAGGCCCTCTTTGTCCTTGCCGCACTGCCACCCTCCGGCCAGGGAACGAGCAACTCCCACATGGCGGGTTCGGGGGAGGGACACCACCTTCCGCAAGCGGATATCGCCTGAGAGGGATAGGCCGCGTGAGGAGCGTGACACCCCCATGTGGAGCCCATCTCCCCGTCGAGTTCGTCCCGCGCCGTGGCGCGTGCGGGGTGGTACGCGCGCATCCGCGCGGCCCCTGGCGGCCCAGCCAGCGACGTCCCTTCCCCTGGACACACACGCACCGCTGCGCCCCTATCGGGGACGGCCGCATGGCGTGTCCTCCATGACCTGTGGACTGTCGCTCACCGCATTGGGCGGCGCCGGCGTCCAGGTGCTGGGCCCTTCCTGCCTGGAGCGGCTGCGTCGGCGGAAGCGGGGGCACCATCGCTGGTGGCACCGCTCCCAGGAGCCGCTGATGGAGTCCATGGAGACGGCCCTGACCATGGCGCTGCTCGGCGTGTCCGTCCTGCCGCTGGAGGGTGACGACAGTCCACCGGAGGAGTGGACCGCCCGGCCCGACGCGGTGCGCGACATCCGGGACGACACTCCGGACGACGACCTCGATTTCGAGTCTGCCTTCGCGTCCTACTGACGCGCCTGTTAACACCGGGGCATGACGACCGCGCCCCGCCCGAATCCGCTGCTGTCGGACCGCGACGTGGACTTCCAGCTCTACGAGGTGCTGGATGCCACGTCGCTGTGTGCCCTGCCCGCGTTCGCGGAGCACTCCCGCGACACCTTCAGCCTGCTGCTGGACAGCACGCGTCGCTTCGCGCGCGAGGTGCTCTACCCCACCTACCGCGACATGGACGCTCAGCCCCCGTCCTTCCGCGACGGGCGCGTCCACGTCCACCCGCTGATGCGCGAGCTGTACCCGCGTCTGGTGGAGCTGGGCCTGCTCACCGCCACGCGCCCACCCGACGTCGGCGGACAGCAACTGCCGCTCACCGTGCACGCGGTGTCCACCGCCTATCTCATGGCGGCCAACCTGAGCGTCTACGCCTGGCTGGGCCTGACGCTGGGCGCGGCGCACCTGCTGGAGGTGTTCGGCACGCCGGAGGTGAAGGCGACGTTCATGGAACCGATGTACCGGGGCGAATGGACGGGAACCATGGCCCTCACCGAGCCGCAGGCGGGCAGCAGCCTCGCGGACGTGCGGACCCGCGCGACGCCCGCGCCGGACGGCAGCTGGCGCATCCAGGGTTCGAAAATCTTCATCAGCGGCGCGGACCAGGACTTCAGCGAGAACGTGGTGCACCTGACGCTGGCGCGCATCGAAGGCGCGGAGGGCGGCACGCGGGGCATCTCCCTCTTCGCGGTGCCCTCGCGGCGGCCGGAGGGCGGCACGCTGGTGGACAACGACGTTCGCGTGGCGGGCGTCATCCACAAGATTGGCTGGAAGGGCATCCCCAGCCTGGCCCTCAACTATGGCGAGTCGGGTGACTGCCACGGTTGGCTGGTGGGACCTCCCGGCCGAGGGCTGGCGTGCATGTTCCAGATGATGAACGAGGCGCGCATCATGGTGGGCATGAACGGGGTGGCCACCGCGACGGTGGCGTACCACGAGGCCGTGGCCTACGCGCGTGAGCGCCCCCAGGGCCGGCCCACGGGCGTGCGCGACGCCACGCGGCCGCAGACGCCCATCATCGAACACGCGGATGTGCGGCGGATGTTGCTGCGGCAGAAGGCCATCGTCGAAGGCGGCCTGTCGTTGCTGCTCGCCGCGTCGTACCAGGCGGACCTCGCGGGACATGGCCAGGACGAAGCCACGCGCCAGCGCGCGGGCTTGCTGGTGGACCTGCTGACGCCCGTGGCCAAGTCGTTCCCCGCCGAGCGCGGCTTCGAGGCCAATGCGCTCGCGGTGCAGGTGCATGGGGGCTACGGCTACTCCAGCGAGTACCTGCCCGAGGCCTGGTTGAGAGACCAGAAGCTCAACAGCATCCACGAGGGCACCACCGGTATCCAGGGCCTGGATTTGCTGGGGCGCAAGGTGGTGGCCGGAGGCGGCGCGGCGCTCCAGTCCTTCGCGGAGGAAGTGGGCACCACGGTGGCGCGAGCACGCGCGGCGGGCGTGACGCCGGAGTGGGGCGAAGCGCTCGAACAGGCTCTTGCGGAGACCACCACCGTGGTGACGGAGCTGGGCGCGCGTGGCATGTCCGGCGAGGTGGAGTTGATGCTGCGGCACAGCGCGGACTTCCTGGAGCTGTTCAGCGTGCTCGCGGTGGCCTGGCGCTGGCTGGCCCAGGCCGCGGCGGCGAAGGAGGCGCTGGGGCGCGGCGCCCCGGACGCCGACTTCTACGAGGGCAAGCTGGCCGCGGCGCAGTACTGGTTCGCGGTGGAGCTGCCCCGAGTGCCACTGCTCGCCCGGCTGTGCCGGACAGGAGAGGACTCCTACGCGCGCATGCGCCCGGAATGGTTCTGAGACGACGCTCCCGACGATTCTCCTGCATGAATCATTGGAGCTCGTAAGATGTAAAGCGTGACTGTTTCTTTCCACCTGTGCCAGCCCGGTGGAGGCGCGTCGTGCGGAGCCTGCTGCGGCCTCTACAACTTCCGGGACCATTCCCGCCTGGCCGTGGCGGAGCAGCTCTCCATGCAGACGGAGCGGCTGCGCCGCGTGCCCTGGGAAGCCTCGGCGTGGCAGGAAGCCGCCCGTGAGTTGCTGGCGGCCCGGCGCGCCGAGCCCATGTTCTCCGCCGTGCGGGTGTGTCCGCTGCTGGGCTTCCTGGACAACGAGCGCAAGCAGGTAGGCTGCCTGGCCCACCCACTGGTGACGGGCGGAACGGACCTGCGGGACTGCGGCGTGTACCGCTCGTCCGTCTGTGAGACGTTCACCTGTCCCTCGTTCGGTTGGCTGACGGACGCCCAGGCGAAGCTGGTGCAGGTGGCCTGCGCGGACTGGTACCTGTACGGGCTGGTCATCACCGACGTGGAGTTCGTCCGCGGCTGCCTGCGCCTGCTGGAGTGGGAGCTGGCCGGGCCCGCGCGTCCGGAAGTGCTGATGGAGCAGCCGGAGGCGCTCGCCGCGATTCGGCGGATGTTCGCCCTGAAGGAGACGGCGCCGCGACGGGGAACGAATGCCACGGTGTTCGGCCGCTTCAACCGGGACGCCGATGGCGAGCCCGTGCCGCGCACCGTGGACTACGTGAAGCTGGGCGTGCGCGCATCGCCGGAAGACGACGTGGTGCTGTGCCTGGGCTATGCGCCGAAGGACGCCACGGAGCTGATGGGCGCGCGCGAACTGGTGCGCTCACACGTGAAGGCCGTGGCCCGCGCGCTGGCGGCGTGACGAGTGTCCAACTGTCATCGCGAATTTCCAACGCACGGCTCCCACCGAGGGGCCGGCGCACACAGTTTGCATTGGAAGCCGCGAAACGGAACGAGTGGGAACTCGAGGGGCACAGGATGGGAAGCGGATGGGCGTGGGTGGGAATGCTGGGACTCTTCGCGTTGACGACGGGCTGCCGTGAGCGGGAACCTCGGGCGGCGGTGGTCACGCACAGCGGCGTGGAAGCGGACAAGACGGCCAGGGCCATTGAACGCGAGCCCGTGATGGCGGTGAACGGCTCGACAGAGCCCGCGGCGCTCCAGCCCGCGATGGCGGTACAGGAACGGGCGCCCCGGATGAACCCCCCGGCGCGAGCGCCCACGGCCCTGAGCGACACGTCCGTGGCTCCGCTGGAGGGCACACCCGTGCGCGCCCCGGATCCGATGGCGGAGTCCTCCGCGCCGTGGACGCAGCCGCAGGTGCCCCCGAGCCGGGTGATGATTGGCTCCGAGGCGGTCCAGGCCCGGGAGGATGAGGACTGGTACCTGGGCGCGGCGCGCGCGGCGCAGGACGCGACGGTGGAGACAGGCCAGGGCGGCTCGGGCAATACGCCCCTGGAGGACGTCATCATCGCCTCCAGCTCCGTGAACGGGCGCGTCACGAAGGTGAAGCAGAACACCCTCATCGTGAAGGACCGGGAGGGCAGCGTCTACGAGTTGGAGCTGGACCCGCGCAGCCGTGGCCTGCGGCAGGGGCGGAAGGTGCCGCTGCGTCAGCTGCGGGAAGGCACGCCGGTGCGTGCGCAGTTCGTCCTCATGGGTGGCCGCACCGTCGCGCGCGACGTGCAGATCCGCCGCTGAGACAAGCCCGCGCCGTGGTAGGGCCTGCCCACAGGGAGGCCCTGCCCGGCGTCATCACCGCCTGAAGCCCGGTCGCTCGTCCGCACACCGGGCAAGCGCAAGGGCCCCTGGCTTTCGCCAGCGCCGCGCGCCTCCTGAGATATCGGGGCCCAAGCCTCGGAGGCGAGCGCATGCAGGAGCCCATTCCACCGCGGTCCCACACGTCCGGCTGGCGCCGTGCGTGGCGCGGCCTGTGGGTGACACTCACTGCGAAGCCCACCTGGACGCAGGTGCCCCGCCGCGACTCGGGCCCCGGTGCCCACGAGACAACCGCTGTGCGACCGTCCGCACACCGTGGCCGCGCCTGGCTGGGCATGCTGGTGGCACTGGGTTCGATGACCGCATGCGCGCCGCGCGGAGCGGGCTCGGCCCAGCCGTCCATTCCACCACCGCCCCGGCTCTCCGCGTCACAGGTCGCGAAGCTGATGCCGCCACAGCTCCAGGACCGCGAGGGCTGGGCGCGCGACGTGCTGGCCGCGCTGGAGGTGGAGGAGATTGCCCCGTCACCGCCCGCGGTGTGCTCGGTGCTGGCCGTCATCGAACAGGAGTCCGGCTACAAGGTCGACCCGGCTGTCGCGGGGCTTCCGAAGATGGTCCGCGCGCGCCTGGAGGAGCACGCGAACAAGCTGGGCCCCTTGGGCCGCAAGGTCCTGGCGTCGGTGCTGGAAGGCCGGGCGAAGGGCAGCAAGAAGACGTTCGACGAACGGCTGCGCGCGCTGCGCACCGAGCGCGACCTGGACCGGCTCTTCCGCGACATGCTCGCGTACTACGAGAACGAATTCCCGAGCACCTTCAAGGTCGTGGACTTCGCCAGTGGCGTCTTCGCTTCGGGGAACCTGCACGAGTTCAACCCCGTCACCACCGCCGGCTCCATGCAGGTGAGCGTGCGCTACGCGATGCAGAAGGCGGGCGAGGACGCGGACCCGGCCGAGGTGCGCGAGTCGATGTACACCCGCGCGGGCGGCGTGCGCTACGGCACCGCGCGGCTGCTGGGTTACGAGGCCGCATACCCCGAGCCCCTCTTCCGCTTCGCGGACTACAACGCGGGCGTCTATGCCTCCCGCAACGCCGCGCTCCAGTCGCAGGTGAGCCGTCTCACCGGCCACCCCCTGGCGCCCGACGGAGACCTCCAGCTCTACGACAAGCAGGGGCAGCCGCGCAGCGAGGACAGCAAGTCGCTGCTGGCACTGCTCGCCTTCCGTCAGCGCTTCGCCCCGGAGGAGCTCAGCGAGCGGCAGGTGCGCCGCGACGTGCGCAAGGAGAAGGAGCCGGACTTCGAATCCACCGACACGTTCCGCGCGGTGAAACGTGTCTACCAGCGGGAAACGGGCGAATCGCCGTCCTATGCCCAGCTTCCCCGGGTGACGCTCCAGAGCCCGAAGCTGAAGCGGGAGCTGACCACCGCGTGGTTCGCGCGCTCGGTGGACCAGCGCTTCCAGAAGTGCATGACCCGCTACCGCGCGCTGACGGCGAAGTAGCGGGCCCTGGGTTCAGCGACCGCGCCTCACGGCGTGGTGAAGAACGAGCTGAGAGTGTCCGCGCGCGCCTGGGGCAACCGGTCCACGGTGCTGAACGGGAAGCGCTCCATCTCGTAGTACGGAGCCTCCACGGCCGAGACACGCAGGTAGTAGATGCCCTCTGGCGCCAGCGTCCCGGGCGGCAGCCGCACCTGGGTGAGCGAGCCGGGCACGGTCACGCTGCCATGCAGCACGCTGATACGGACATCCTCCCGGAACCGGTAGATGGCAATCCGGTAGGCGGCGGGTGACCCCACCATGGGAGGCAGCCACGCGATGACGGGACTCGCGGAGCCCACCTCACGGGAATCACTGGCGGGCAGACCGTCAATGGTCAGCTCACGCGGCGGAGACACGCGCGGCAGGATGGGCCCTGCGACGAGGCTGTCCAGTCGCTCGTAGGTATACATGTTGCCGGACAGGTAGGCCCAGAGCCCGGAGCCCCCCGGCACCTCCGCTTGGACGCGGAATGAGTACTGCGCTCCGCCCACCATCTCCCACGAGGATGGGAACGGGTTGCCGTACGACAAGCGCCGGGTGAAGTTGAACGAAGTGCCCCGCGGAAACATCAGGGACAGCGCCTCCCCCGAGTACCCCACCCAGCCGTCGCTCAGGCCGTGGGCCGCGGGCATGACGAAGAAGGAGGGGTAGCTGGCCGTGGCGAGCGGGTGCACCGCCTGTGCATACCGGGTGAAGTCCGGCAGGCGCCACTCGATGGGGAACTCCGTCATCGGCACGGGGCGCATGACGCCCGTCAACGGCATGGGGGTGATGCCATCCGGGGCGAAGTCGAACGCCCCCATCTCCACGCTGCGCACCAGGGCCGAATATGCCAGCGGGGTCCCGTCCGGCAGCGTCCCAGCGTCCATCTGGCCGTGCTGGCTCACGTACAGACGGTCTCCCCGGCCAGCCTCGAAGACAGGCAGCGAATAGCCGCTGCTCACCAACACCTCCGCGTTGTTGCTGAGCAGGTGCGTCTGTCCTTCAAGCACCTCGTCGAAGACATTCACGCCGCCATAGAGGTCCACCTGTGCGGACGCGACCTGCAGGCTCGAGCCCGGCTGCGTCAGGCCTCCGTAGGGCACCCATGGCGCCAGGTTGACGAGGTTCACCTGGACGGGCGACCAGAACAAATCACTGAAGACCGTATCGGGACGGCCCAGCCGGTTGCTGCCAATGTCGACGGCGCGCGCGGACGTGACGACGAAGCTGTTGCCCGTTCGCAGGTAGTACGCACCGGACGGGATGCCCGTGAAGCGCCAACCTTCCGGAGACGCCGAGCCCGACACGACGCTGAACGTGTTCCCGGAGGGAACGTAGATTTCAGGAGGATTCGCGGAGAGGTCTTCCTGGCGCTCCGCGACCCCCACCGACGTGTGGAAGCGCGTGGTCTGCGTCACCAACACCACGTCGTCGGAATCACCGGGCTCACCGATGTCGGACCGCGGCTCGTCCGTGCCCGTTCCGTCGCCCGAGGGACGGTCCGTACTCACGGGCGACTGTCCGTCGCCGAAGTCCGAAGCGGAACCCGGTTCGCCACCCGCACAGCCAAGCCAGGCAGCACAGGTGGGCACCAGCAGCAGCGACCAGTGACGCAAACGCATATGACCCCCATGGAGGATGAAGCGCCGAGCACCCTACCGAGGGCCTCTGACATCTCCTGCTGGGCGGCCAGATGGGCTGCGTTCGGGACAGAGGACTCCGCCCCGAAGGCACCGCCGGCCCGACAATGTCCGGGTCCGGCGGTGCGCGGCGAGTCTCAGCGCTTCGCGGGCGGCGCGAAGTGCTTGTCGGAAATCTTCATCTCCGTGACGGTGCCGTACTTGCGAGCCGCCTCCCGGATGTCCGACGCCTTGCCGATGAGGACGAAGGTGAGGTCCTCCGGCGCGGGGAGCTTGCGCTGGATGATGCCGTGCACGCCCTCGCGGGTCGTGGCGGAGACGGCGCTGGCGAAACCATCCACGTCGCTGGCATCCAGGCCGTAGAAGGCCAGCTCCGACAGCTTGCCCGCCACCTGCGTCCCGGTCTCCAGCGTGGGCGGGAACTGCCCCAGCACGTACGACTTCGCGGAGGCGAGCATGGCGTCATCCATGCCGGACTTCCGATAGCCAGCGAGCGTCTCCAGCGCCAGGTCGATGGCGCGGCCGGTGGACTCCGTCTTCGTGTACGAGGCGATGATGACGGGCCCCGGACGCGTGTGACGGATGAACACGGAGTTGGCGCCGTAGCTGAGGCCGGACTTCACGCGCAGCTCCGTGTTGAGCAGCGAGGTGAAGCGCCCACCGAACACCGTCTCCGCGACCCGCACCGAGGCCCGGTCCGGGTCATCGCGGGAGATACCGGTGTTGCCAATCCAGAAGTACGTCTGGGTGGCGTCCGGCTTGTCCACCAGCAGCACGCGCCGGCCCTTGGAGGCGGCGGTGGCGGGCACGGTGGGCGCGGGCGTGGCGGCGCGCGCCCAGCCGCCGAGCGAGGACTCCAGCTTCTTCGCGAGCGCCTTCGCGTCGAAGTCACCCACCACGGACAGGATGAGCCGGTCCGCGCCCAGGTGGTTCTTCGCGTACGCGAGCACGTCCTCGCGGGACAGGCCGGGCAGTGACGCCTCGCTGCCGTTGACAGGCGTGCCATACGGGTGCCCGGCGAAGTGGAAGGCCTGGAAGTACGCGCCAATCAGCATGCGCGGGTCGCCGTCCTTCGCGGCGGCGATCTCCGAGGCCTTGCGCGCGCGGACCTTCTCCAGCTCCTTCGCGTCGAAGCGCGGGCGCGTGAGCATGTCGGTGAGCAGCTCCACCATCAGCCCGGTGTCGCGCGACATGAACTGGCCGCTGATGACCAGGGCCTCCAGGTTGGCGGCCACTTGAAGCTCGCCACCCACGCCGTCCACGGCCTCGGCGAACTGGCGCGCATCACGGCTGCCGGCACCCTTCTGCAATAGCTCGCCGGTGAGCGCGGCCAGGCCTTCCTTGCCAGCGGGGTCGCCCAGGGCGCCGCCGCGCACCCACGCGCTGAACGAGACGAGCGGCAGCTCCTTGCGCTCCACGAGCTGGAGCTTCGCGCCGTTCTTCAGCGTGACGGTGGTGGCCTTGGGGAGCGTCACGCCCTGCTGCGCCGCAGCCGCCGTGGCGGGCTTCGGAGCAGCGGCGGAGCCCTGGGCCGCGGCGGGGACGGAGGACAGCAGCAGCGTGGTGAACGCGGCCTTCCAGGAGAGGGGGGCGCTCATCGCGAGGCCTCCTTGCGGGAGTCGGGGGTGGCGGCCTGCGCGTCGGCGGGCACGAGCCAGCCAACGGTGCGGCGCTGCGAATTGAAGATGCGCGCGGCGACCTTGCGGACGTCGTCACGCGTCACGCGCTCATAGCGGCCGGGCGCTTCGAAGAGCTGACGGTAGTCACCGCGGAACGTCTCCGCGGCGCCCAACGCGCGGCCTCGGCCGTTGTTGGTCTCCAGGCTGCGCCAGAACTGGGACAGGGTGATGTTGCGCGCCTTCTTGAGCTCGGCGTCGCTGACGCCGTCCTTGACGACGCGGGCCAGCTCCTCGGTGAGCAAGCCTTCCACCTTGGCGACGTCGGCACCGGGCGGCAAGTCCGCGTAGACCCAGACGAGCGACGGGTCGAAGCCCGGGCTGAAGTGGGTGTTGACGCGGAGGGCGGCGCGCTCCTCCTCGACGAGGCGGCGGTGCAGCCGCGAGGAGTCGCCGTTGGTGAGGATGCTCAGGAGCAGCGTGAGCGCTTCCACGTCCGCGTCCTTGCCGGAGATGCCGTGGTAGGCCAGCTGGATGAGCGGGGCCTGGGCCTGCTTCTTCACGACGATGCGGCGCTCTCCCTGCTGCTCGGGCTCCTTGGTGCGGACGGGCTCCGGCGCGGGCTGGGAGGGGATGGGCTCCAGGTACTTCTCCGCGAGCGCGAAGATTTCCGCGGGCGTCACGGCGCCGGTGAAGATGAGCGTGGCGTTGTTGGGCGCGTAGTACGTCTTGTAGTAGCGCTGGAGGTCCTCGATGCGCCACGACTCGATATCGGACGGCCACCCGATGACGGGGAACTGGTACGGGTGCGCCACGAAGGCGGTGGCCTGCACCTGCTCCATCAGGGCGCCCATGTTGTCGTTGTCGATGGCGGAGCGGCGCTCCGAGTACACGACGCCGCGCTCGGACTCGGTGACCTTGGGGTCGATGGCCAGGTGCTGGAGCCGGTCGGCCTCGAGGTCGAAGATGACGTCGAGCGCGGAGCGCGGGAACCAGTCCATGTAGACGGTGACGTCCTCGGAGGTGAAGGCGTTGTTGGCGCCGCCGTTGGCCTCCATGACGCGGTCGAACTCACCGGGGCCGTACTTCTTCGCGCCGTTGAACATCATGTGCTCGAAGAAGTGGGACAGGCCGGTGATGCCGGGGTACTCGTTCCGGCTGCCGACGCGGAACCAGTTGTAGAGGACGACATTGGGAATGTCGTGGTCGGGCCAGACGATGACCTTGAGCCCGTTCTTGAGGGTACGGGACTCGATGCCGGCGCCGAGCTTGGGCGCGGCGGACACGGCGGACTTCGCCACCGGCTTGCCGCCCTGCGTCTGCGCACAGGCCACGGGGCCGGCGAGCAGGGCCAGACACGAGGTCCAGAGTAACGACTGACGGAACATCCGTGCTCCTGTCGGAAGAGCGCCCGGAAACGGGCGGCGGCGCACGATATTCCAGTTGCCACCCTCCTGGGTTGACCAGGAGGGGTGGATGACGCGGCGGCTCAGGCGCCGAGCACTTCGCGGAGCACTTCCTGGAAGTAGTTGATGCTGCCCGTGTGCGTCTGGAAGTGCCGGGCGGACTGGTGGAGGCGCTGGATGACGGCCTCGAACTCCGCCTGGCTGACGTCGCGCAGGGACATGTAAAGGCGGACGGCGCCCTGGAGGTGCGAGAAGAGCGGGTTGCGGTCGGTGCCGTCGGGGCGGCGCAGGAGGTGGCGGTAGAGCCGCTCGAATTCCTGGTCCGTCTCGGTGTTGCGCACGGCGCGGCAGTAGCCGGCGGCGGTGGCCTCGATGAGGAGGAAGAAGGGCTGGTACTCCGGCGGCGGCGCCTTGGCGAAGCTGGGGGGCTTCACGTCGCCTACGAAGAGCTGGGAGATGGGCTTGAGCGTCACATGGGCCAACTGCTCGCCCGCGCGAATCTGGACGCGCTCCCCCACCGGACGCACGTGCTTGCCGTCCGCGTCCCACTCCACCGCCACGTACAGGCGCTCGGGCTGGTCCACCTTCACGCCCGCCTTCTCGAGCTCCGCCACTGCGTTCGCGTCCATCTCGTTTCGTTCCTCCAGCTCCCTCTCTACCCTGCTCCGGGCAGCCCGTGCACCCGGCATCGTGGGGCAGCGTCGGGAAGGAGGAGAAACGAGGGCGCCTTTCTTGCGCCCTGGAATTACTGGTATGCCAAGGAACTCCAAGAGCATCTGCGGCCACCGGTCTCCAGCCGCTGTGCGTTACCCCTGATTCCCCGCCCCACCCATGTTCGAGAACTTCTTTCGCTCACGCGATGCCGATGCGCTTGAGGTATTGGGAAAAGTCGACACGGTCCGCCGACTTCACGGCCTCATCGATGAAGCCCAAAAGCACGTCACGCTGATCAGTCCCTACGTCAGCATCGAGAAACTGCGAGACATTGAGCGCAAGATTCGTCAAGCCCTCGAACGGGAGGTAGCCGTGACCCTGGTCATCCGCGAGGGTGACGAGAGCACACGGGGCCCCTCACAGCAAGGCGTGGAACTCCTGGTCAGCCTCATGCAAGCGGGCATGCGCCTGTTCGTCGTCAGGGACCTGCACGCCAAGCTCTACTACTCCGAACGCCACGCTCTCATCACGTCGCTCAACCTCATTGAGTCTTCCTTCAACAACAGCATTGAAGTCGGCATCTGCATCTCAGCCGGTCGCGCCGAGTACGTGAGAATCAGCGAGTTCATCGAGAGCGAAATCACCCCACACCGAAAGGAAGTCCCCTTCAAGCCGGCCACCGAGCCGCGTCGCAGGAGCGCCACGCCCGTCCCCCGGCACGCCACGCAGGGATTCTGCATCCGCTGCCGCGACGCAATCGGCTTCAACCCGGAGAGGCCCTACTGCGACAGCGACTTCAACGTCTGGCGCCGATACAGCGACCCCACCTACGAAGACAACCATTGCCACCATTGCGGCATGGACTTCGCCGCCAGCAAGAACAAGCCCCTGTGCCGTAAGTGCTACGGAATGCTCAGGTAGCCTTCAGCGCCCCGTGACGATGAGCTCCCCGTTCCTGTCAGTCCCTGAATCGCAGTGGGTCGCGGCCAACACGTTCGCTTTCGCCATCCGGGATGGCTTCCCGGTGAGCCCGGGACACACGCTGGTGATTCCCCGGCGGCAGGTCGCGACCTGGTTCGATGCCACGACCGAGGAACAGCGCGCCATCTTCGAGCTGGTGGACGAGGTGAAACGCGGGCTGGATGGCGAGCTGCATCCAGACGGGTACAACATCGGCATCAACGTGGGCGCGGCGGCCGGCCAGACGGTGCTCCACCTGCATGTGCATGTCATCCCTCGCTTCCAGGGCGACATGGACGACCCTCGCGGCGGAGTCCGGCACGTCATTCCAGGCAAGGGCAACTACCTCGCCGGGCGAAACAAGCCCCTGGCCACAGGAGGCCTCGACGACCCGTTCCTGCACCACCTGGAGCCGCTGTTCGCAGATGCGGTGGAGATTTCGGTCCTGGCGGCCTTCGTGCAAGACAGCGGACTGGAGCTGCTGCGCGAGTCCGTAGAAGCCGCGCTCACCCGGGGTGCGACGGTTCGCATCCTCACGGGTGACTATCTGGCCATCACCCAGGCGGATGCACTTCGACGGCTGCTCGACTGGATGGAAGAGGACGCCGCGCTCCAGGCGGAGCCAGGTCGTGGCCGTTTTGAAGCGCGCGTCGTGGAGGTGGAGAAGCTCCAACTCACGTCATTCCACCCGAAGTCCTGGCGCTTCCTTGGCACCGGGCTCGCTGTGGCCTACGTCGGCTCGAGCAACATCTCGCGCGCAGCCTTGAAGACAGGCGTCGAATGGAACCTGCGCGTCGAACGCGACCGGGACCCGCAGGCCTGGAACGAGGTGGTGGACGCATTCGAGGGCTGGTGGAGCCGGGCCTCCCCCTTGGACGCGAACTGGGTCGAGCAATACGCTCGCCGCGCACCGGCGACCCGGCTGCGCCTCCCAGCAGGTGAGGCGGAGCCAGACGCCCCCTTGCCCCGTCGCGAGCCACACAGCCTCCAGCGTCAGGCGCTCGGTGCGCTCGCGCGTGGCCGGCGCGAGGGACGGCAACGCGCACTGGTCGTCCTCGCGACGGGCCTGGGGAAGACCCTGCTCGCGGCGCTCGACGTGGAACAGTTCAGCCAGGAGCGGGGGCGGGCGAGCCGCGTGCTGTTCCTCGCGCACCGGGAAGAGCTCCTCGTTCAGGCAGCGGAGACGTTCCGTCGCCAGCAGCCCCACCTCCGCTTCGGCTGGTACGTGGGTCAACGCGCGCAGCTCGCGGGTGACGTGGTCTTCGCCTCGGTGCAGAAGCTCTCGCGGCCAGAAGACCTTCAGGCGCTCCGCCTCGCGGCCGCGTTCGACTACGTCATCGTGGACGAGGTCCACCACGCCACGGCGGCGAGCTACCGGTCCATCCTCGCCTGCGTGGAGCCGGCGTTCATGCTCGGGCTCACGGCGACGCCGGAGCGCGCTGACGAGGGCGATGTGCTCGGCCTCTTCGATGACCACCTCGCCTGGCGCTCGGACCTTGGAGAAGGCATCCAGGAGGGACTGCTCGCACCGTTCGAGTACTTCGGACTCAAGGACACGGTGCCCTACGAGAACATCCCCTGGAAGAGCCGCCGCTTCGACGTGGCGCTGTTGACCCAGGCGGTTGAGACCGAAGCACGCATGCAGACACTGTGGCGTGCGTGGCAGAAGCATCCCGCCAGCCGCACGCTCGTGTTCTGCTGCTCCATCTCCCATGCCCACTTCGTCCGGCAATGGCTGGGAGGCCGGGGGATTCGCGCCGTGGCCGTCCACGCCGGGGCTGGCTCGGCGGACCGTGCCCAGTCGCTGCGCCAGCTCGCGAATGGCACGCTGGATGCCATCTGCGCAGTGGACCTGTTCAACGAAGGTGTCGACGTCCCGAGCATCGACCGCGTGGTGATGCTGCGCCCCACGGAGTCCCCGGTGGTGTTCCTCCAGCAGCTCGGGCGAGGGCTGCGAAAGGCCGAGGGAAAAGAGCGGGTCATCCTCATCGACTTCGTCGGGAATCACCGGCTGTTTCTCGACCGGCTCCGAACCCTGCTGGCCGTGGGCAAGCCTCCGGTCTCCCTGCGTGACTTTCTCACCTCGGACCGGCAACCCGCGCTGCCTGCTGGCTGCACCGTGGAAGTGGAGCTCGAAGCCAAGGAGATGCTCCGGCACTTCCTCTCCGGAGGGGGGCAGGAGGTCGAGCGTGTCTACCGCGAGCTGCGCGATGCCCGGGGACTGCGGCCCACCATCGGAGAGCTCTACCGTCGTGGGTACTCACCCGCGACGCTGCGCAAGGCGCACCTGGGGTGGTTCGATTTCGTCAAGTCAGAGGGCGACCTGACGGACGACGAGGCTCGGAGCCTCGACAAAGGCCGCGACTGGTTCAAGGAGCTCGAGCTCACGAACATGAGCCAGTGCTTCAAGATGGTCGTAGTGGAAGCGCTGCTCGAAGCCGATGCCCTGGAACAGGGGCTGCCGCTACCCGAGCTTGCCCGGCGATGCCTGGCCATTCTCCAACGCTCCCCCGAGTTGCTCCGGGACCTCGAAGCGGTCAAGTCCCTGGGCGACCCACGGCTCCCGAATCCCGCCCGGTTCCTCACGTACTGGAAGTCGAACCCCGTTGAGGCGTGGACGAAAGGCGGAGGGTGGTTCCGCGTCGAGGAAGAGCGGTTCATCCCTCGCCTTCCCATGGCCCCATCGGCCCAGAAGTCCTTCGAGGCCATGACTCGCGAGCTGGTGGACTACCGGCTCGCACAGTATCGGCGCCGCCAACAGGCTCAGGCGCAGGACTCCGCCTTTGATGCCAGGGTCATCTCGAACAGCCGGGGCCCCATCCTCAAGCTCCCGGAGCGGAGTGCTCGCTCGGACCTGCCTCTGGGAACGACTGCGGTCCGGCTCGACGATGGAGCGCGCTGGCATTTCGACTTCGTGAAGATTGCCGTCAACGTCGCGCGACCTGATGGCGCGAAACAGAATCAATTGCCGGACCTCTTGCGCCAATGGTTTGGCCCCACCGCGGGAATGCCAGGCACGGCCTTTCGCGTCCGGTTCACGCTCGGCTCTGACGGGTGGAGCGCGGCCCCGGCTCAGGCCGAGCCGAGCCCCCTCGCGCCCTGGGGGATACTGGTCGCATTTCCCAGCCTGCGCGCGGCCGCGGGCGCCGTGGAGCACCCCATCTCAATCGACCAGGCTCCGGAGGCGGCGAGGGTCCGCCTTCCAAGCCGAGCGCACGGCGAAGGGCTGTTCGCGGTGCGCGCGTCTGGTGATTCCATGGACGGAGGCCCGCACCCCATCCGTGATGGTGACTGGCTGGTGATGCGCGACGCAAAAGCCGTGGGGGCGGGGCCCCTGGACGGGAAGGTGGCCCTCGTCCAGGTCCCCGACCCAATCACAGGCTTCCGCTATCAGGTGAAGCGGCTCGTCCGGCAAGACGGGCACTGGCTGCTCCGCTCCGACAATCCCCTGCGTGAGTCCTTCCAGGCGGGTGAAGCGACCTCTCCCATCGCCCTGGTCGTCGAGGTCATTCCACCCGAACGGCTGGCACCTCCCCTGGGCACGACGCTCACGGAGGAGCAGCTCAGCTCCCACTTTGGATTGAGCGCGGCGCCCAGAACGGGGCGCCATGAAGGCCACCTGTTCCTGTTCATCAAGGACACGCAAGCCTTCACCTCTCCCGGCCGCCTGGGGCTGCGCGTCCCAGACCACCACCCCAGTGAAACAGCCTTCGTGTTCACACAAGAGACCGCGTCCGGTGGCTGGACCTACCAGGGAGCAGCTGTCTGGCGAGACGATGAAGACCGGTGGGCCCTGGAGCGCCCCAGGTCCGGGTGAGCCTCCGTCCAAGCGCGAAAAAAGGCCTCGCGGCTGCCCAGCAGCCCGGGAAGAGCAGCGCGTAGAGGCTCCAGAGCTCCGACAGGCGATTCTCCACGGGCGCGCCCGTCAGAGCGACGCGCGGGCCCGCGTGCTGGGCGCCACCCTGGAGCAGCGGCGCACGACGCCTGAAACGACAAAGGCCTCTGGACTTTGAGTCCAGAGGCCTTCATCTCCGCTAAGTGCCCAGGGGCGGAATCGAACCACCGACACGGGGATTTTCAATCCCCTGCTCTACCGACTGAGCTACCTGGGCGTAAGAGGCACCGCGCGGAACGGCGCCTTCATAGCGAGCCCCTCCCTCCTCCGTCAACAGCATTCTCCGCCACCCGGGCAGGCAGGCGTCAGGCCGCCAGGGACATCGCCTCCCCGTCCCAGGACGTGAGACCGGCCGTCAGCCTGTGGCGCAGCTTCACCCGCAGACCCTGTTCGATCTGCCGGATACGCACCGCCGTCACCCCGAACCGGCGCGCCAGCAGCTCCGCGCTCACCCCGTCCTCCGCCAGCATCCGCTCCTCCACCAGCGCGCGCTCCCGGGCATCCAGCTCCGGCCAGGCCGCGTCCACGCTCGCCCGGAGCCGCCGCGCCCACTTCGCCCGGTCCACCTGGTCCTCCTGCGAGTCGGCATCCGCCCTCAGCCCCTCCAGCCGCGTGGCCTCCGAGTCCGGAGACACCGGCGCGTCCAGCGACACGTCCCGCGACAGCGCCTCCATGGCGAGGGCCACCTCGTCCTCCCGCTTTCCCAAGGCCTCGGCGAGGCGCTTCTCCACCTCCGGGTGGCCCTCCCCCCACCGGGCCTCCAGCCGCGACCGCTCCCTCCGGAGCTGGAACACCACCCACGGCGCCCGGCCGCCCGCCATGCTCCAGTTGCGGCCCACGTAGGCGCGGATGCGCGCACGGATCCACTGGCTGGCATAGGCCGCGAACGGCACCCCGCGTTCCTCGAAACGTCCCGCGGCTTCCATCAACCCAACGTTGCCTTCCGCCACCAGCTCTTCCATCGACAGGCCGGTCCACCGGTACTTCCACGCCAACCGCCGCACCAACTTCAGGTGCTCACGGACGCGCGCTTCAGCGACCTCAGCCGGAACCACGAGCTCAGGGGATTCAAAGGACACGTTCAGGTTGATGGCTTCCATGGACCTCCTCCGGTTGGGCGCGCCCACACGGCGGCGCGACGCAGAGGAAATTAAGGGCCGGGGCTCTATAAGAAAATTAGGTAGTTTAACGGCAACGCTTCGACTATCTCTATGGATATGAGCTGGCTCAACTACCATCACCTCCTGTACTTCTGGACGGTTGCGAGGGCGGGCAGCATCGCCAAGGCCGGCGAGGAGCTGCACCTGGCGCAGCCCACCATCAGCAGCCAGCTCAAGCTCCTGGAGGAGTCGCTGGGCCACAAGCTGTTCGAGCGCCAGGGCCGCAAGCTGGTGCTCACTGACGTGGGCCGCACGGTGATGCGCTATGCGGACGAGATCTTCCGCCTGGGGAACGAGCTGAAGAACGTCGTCTCCGGCCTGCCGCCCGGGCAGCAACTGCGGCTCAACGTCGGCGTGCTCGACGTCATCCCCAAGCTGGTGGCCGAACAGCTCCTCAAGCCCGCGCTCGAAGCAGGCCCGTCGCTGCGCATCATCTGCCGCGAAGGGCCCTTGCCGCAGTTGCTCGCCTCGCTGGCCCTGCATGAGCTGGACGTGGTGCTCGCGGATGCGCCCAGCTCGGAGCCGGTGAGCGTGCGCTCGTTCAATCACTTGCTCGGCAAGTGCGGCGTGTCCTTCTTCGCGGCGGGGAAGCTGGTCGAACTCAGGGAGAACTTCCCTCAGTCGCTGGATGGCGCGCCCGTGCTGCTGCCGTCAGTCGAGTCCTCCGCGCGCCGCTCCATGGACCTCTGGTTCGAACGCAAGGGCCTGCGCCCCGTCATCGCGGGTGACTTCGATGACAGCGCGCTGCTCCAGGCCTTCGGCCAGCGCGGGCACGGGGTCTTCGCCATGCCCAGCGCCATCGAGGCCGAGGTGGAGCGTCAGTTCAACTGCTCCGTCATCGGTCGCACCGACGAAATCGAGACCTGCTTCTACGCCATCACTGTCGAGCGGAAGATTCGCCACCCGGCTGTCGTCACCATCGCCGAGGCGGCGCGCTCGCACATCTTCGGCGAGTGAGCCCCAAGGCGCCGCGCTCAGGCCAGAGATGGCGCGCGGTACACCTCCGCGCCCGCGACCACGGTGGCGAGGACCTGCGCCTTCACCAACGCGGAGGCGGGCCCCTCCAGCGGATCTTCCGACAGTGCCACGAAGTCGGCGTCCATCCCCGGAGCCAGCCGGCCGCGCCGAGCGTCGTCGAAGGACGCCCAGGCGGGCCCGGTGGTGAAGCCCTCCAGCGCCTCGCGCGCCGTCAGCCGCTCTTCCGGCATCCAGCCGGCCTCGGGCCAGCCGGCCGCGTCCTGCCGCGTGCGCGCCGCGTACAACCCTGCGAGCACATCCGGATTCTCGATGGGGAAGTCACTGCCCAGCGCCAGGTGCGCTCCCGCGTCGCGCAGGCTGCGCCAGGCATAGGCACCTTTGAGCCGCTCGCGGCCCAGCCGGGACTCCGCCCACGGCATGTCGCTGGTCGCATGGGTGGGTTGTACGCTCGCTACCAGCCCGGCGGCTCCCAGGCGGACGATGTCTTCGCGCCGGAGAATCTGCGCGTGCTCCACGCGGTGCCGTAGCGACTGCGTGCCCGTCACCTCGGCGCCGCGCAGCAGCACGTCCAGCACCAAGGTATTGGCACGGTCTCCAATAGCGTGGATGCATACTTGGAAGCCCCGGGACATGAAGGCCTGGGCGCGAGAGGCGAGCTCCTCGGGTGGCAGCAACAACAAGCCCTGTTGCCCCGGCTCGTCGCAGTAGTCGTCGTGCAGCGCCGCGCCCCGACTCCCCAGCGCACCGTCGGCCAGGAACTTCACCGAGCGCATCGCCAGCATCCGCCCCTGCCACGGCCCCTGCTCGAGGTACGCGTGTCGCGCGTCCCCTTGGCCCGCCGCCATCGCATAGACGCGCAGAGGCAACGTGCCCGCGGCGTCCCATGCCTGGAGCACGCGAAAGGCATCCCACTCCATGCCCGCGTCGTGCACGCCAGTCAGCCCCACCTGCGCGCAACGGGTCAGCGCTGCCCGCAGCCGAGTCTCCAGCTGCGCCCTGGAAGGCGGAGGAATCGCGGCGGCGACCACGTCCATGGCGTTGTCCACCAGCACGCCCGTGGGCTCGCCGCGCGCGTCCTTGAGGATGCGGCCTCCCTCCGGGTCCGGCGTGTCGCGGGTGATTCCAGCGCGCCGCAGGGCCTCGCCATTCACCCACGCCGCGTGGTGGTCCACCCGGGTGAGGAACACGGGCGTCGAGGGGAAGCGCGCGTCCAGCACCTTGCGGCCCGGGAAGGCGCCACCGGGCCAGTCGTTCTGGTCCCACCCTCTTCCCAGCAACCAGTCTCCCTGGAAGCTGGAGGCGGGCGCCTCGGTCAGTCGGCGGATGGCCTCATCCACCGAACCCGCCTTCTCCAGCCGAACCGTCGTCAGGCTCCGGCCCAGTCCGTGAATGTGCGCGTGCGCGTCCACGAGGCCCGGCACCACGGTGGCGGCGCCCAGGTCCACCCGGCGCGCAGTCGTGCCCGCGGCGGCCTCGGCTTCTTCGCGAGTCCCCACGGCCAGCAGCCGCCCATCCAACACCGCCAGCGCTTGGGCCCGTGGCCGCGCCGCATCCAACGTCCAGACCCGCTCCGCCAGGTAGACTGTCGCCTGCACCGTGACTCCTTCCGCGTGCCTCATCGCTGAACGGCCAGGATGCGCCAGCCGTCTACATCGACCGCGTACGTCGCGCCCACATCCAGGGCAATGCCTTCCTGAACACAGGCCCCCGCCTTGGGCGAAAACGAGACCAACACAACGCTGTCGGACAGCGCCTTCGCCAACACGTCGTAGGAGCTGCGCTGCGCGAGGCACACCTCATCGGGTGTCGCTTCCTTGGGCGGCTTCGCGCCCCTGGGCAAGAAGTCGTCCATCGCCAGCCCGACCGCGGCGGAAATGGTGGCTGGAATGAAGGTGTGCTCCCCCGGAGGAAAGCCCAAGGGAAACACGAACCTCGCCGACTCTTCGGGCGGTGCGTGCTCAGGACGGAACGGGCGCTGAAACAGCGAGCACGCCGATAGCGACACACACGACAGCAGAAGAACCACGCGGCGCATGACGACTCCAGGCACCGACACCTAAGTGTCGCCTTCCACGGGCGTAACGATTCCCAGTTCCTTGTCTCGCTCGCTCTCAAGCAACCCCACCAATCGCCAATGTCGCTCTCGCCGCACGTAGACCTCTCCCGGCCGTGGGGTGTTCTTGTGCGGAACGTACTTCATGACGGTGCAGGCCACGTCGAACTGGATGCGGATGAGCCAGACCTGAGTCCGGTTCTGGAAGTCGAACACGGACATCGGAGAAGGAGACCAGGGATGGCTGTGATAGTCCGCCAGGGTCATGGTTCGGCCGCGCGAATCAACGACACTGCTCGGTGGGATGCAGGACTTGCGCTTCTCCGCGCCAACGACGCCCGTCGTCTTACCTAGAGGCGACCCGTAACTCGCGTAGTAGACACCGTCTCCCAAGGTGTAGATGGCGCCGCAGTACTCCTGGCCATAATGCCCCGCTGTCGCCCGCGGGAGCTTCATGATGGCGGGACACAACTGGTCGATGACCTGGTCCACGTCGCGAGAAGGTTCTACTTCGAGCCAGGGCCCCCGAACCCAGACATGGGTGCCTCGACGCCCGAACAGCATGTCGGCGCCTCGTCGGGTGTACTCGTCACCCGAAGCGCACGCCAGGAGCGCGACGAAAACCATCAACCTACGAAGTGGCATGGCGCCCCCGCCTCAAACGCCCGCTCAAGTCACGGACGTGCGGAGCGCCAAATACCAGGATTCACAGGAGTAAACCCAGCCCGGCCCTGCCCCTGGCTACTCCGCCTGCGTCTCCGGCGTCTCCGGTGTGCCCGCGTCGGTCTCCGGCAGGGGCGTCGCGGGGCCCGCGGGGGTATCCGGCACAGTCTGAACGGGCTCGCGAATCTGGTCCGGGCCCATCAGGGGCTGACGGTCCTCCGTTCCTTCGGGCTGCGTGGTCTTGCAAGCGGGCGCAGCAACTGCCACGCCCAGGGCAATGAGAACGGCACGGCGCATGTAACCTCCTTGTCGAGTTGCGGACGGCCCCGAGGGAGCGTGCCCTCCATCGACAATCTGTCGACGACAGCGGACGTCCACCAGCGGATGCCCGGGCACACCTTCAGGCGCCCGCCCTCGGTCCCGGAGAGCGGCCCGGCAACCACGCGGCGCGGATGATGCCGCTTCCCATGCGCACCGTTGCGCTGGAGCGCTCACCCGGGAGGCCGAGGCCATGCTGGACGTCGTGGACATCGGCAAGCGTTCGCTTGCCACCTATCGCGGGATTGCTCCCGACGAAATCCTCGACGAACTGCACTGGCTCTCCGAGGACTTGCGCGGTGCCCGGTGCATGCACCTGAGCGCCACGCCCTACGGCGGCGGCGTCTCCGAAATCCTCCGCTCCCTGGTCCCGCTCTACAACGACCTGGGCATCGTCACGGACTGGAAGCTCATCCACGGCGACGACACCTTCTTCCAGGTCACCAAGCGCATCCACAACGGCCTGCAAGGCGCTCCCGGCGAACTCACCGAGCGCGAGAAGGCCACCTACCTGGCCAACGCCCAGCTCAATGCCCACCGGCTGGTCACGGATTCAGAGAACTACGACTTCGTCTTCGTCCACGACCCGCAGCCCGCCGTGCTCGCGGCGCTGAGTCCTCATCTCGATGCGCGCTGGATATGGCGCTGCCACATCGACACCTCGCACCCCAACCCGGCCTTCTGGGACTTCCTGTCGCCCTACCTGCACGCCTACGACGCCGCCATCTTCACGATGCGGGAGTTCATTCCACCGCAACTCCCCATCTCCGACGTCCGCATCTACCCGCCCGCCATCGACCCGCTCAGTCCCAAGAACCACCCTTTGCCGGAGGCCCTCGCGCGCGACGTGTTGGAGTGGATTGGCATCCGCACCCACCGGCCGCTCGTCACCCAGGTCAGCCGCTTCGACCGCTGGAAGGACCCGCTCGGCGTCGTCCGCGCCTACCAGCGCGTGCGTCCCCACGTCCCCGACCTCCAGCTCGCGCTCGCGGGCTCGCTCGCCCTGGACGACCCGGAGGGCTGGGATGTGTACGAGGAGCTTCGCGCCGCCACCGCGGGCGACAGCCTCATCCACATCCTCACCAACCTGGTGGGCGTGGGGAACATCGAGGTCAACGCGCTTCAGGCCGTCTCCGACGTCGTCGTCCAGAAGTCCCTGCGCGAGGGCTTCGGGCTCGTCGTCGCGGAGACGCTGTGGAAGAGCACGCCCGTCGTCGGTGGCCGCGTGGGCGGCATTCCCATGCAACTGCCAGAGGGCACTGGCGGCGCCCTCGTGGACACCGTGGAGGAATGCGCCGAGGCCATGCTCCACCTGCTGCGCCGCCCCGACGAGGCCCACCTGTTGGGCGCGCGTGGACATGAGCACGTGCGCCAGCACTTCCTCATGCCCCGGCTGCTCAGGGACCACGTGCGGCTGCTCAAGCACCTGGCGGCCGTGCGCCCCCTGCCACCGCGCGGCATCGTCCCCGTTTCCTTCAACCCCGCCAGCCTCCAGGGGGTGTGAGATGCACCAACGGGCACGCTGGCGACTCGCGGCCCCCGCACTCCTGTGCGTCCTCATGGCGGGGCTGCTCGCGTCCGCGGCCGATGCCCCCACGAGGTACGGCCAACCCACCGTGGCTCGCTGCGACCTGGAGGGCGTGGTCGACGCCGGCACCGGCGGCTACCTGTCCGACTGCGTGGCACGCGCCACGGCCGCGGGACATGACGCGTTGCTCGTGCGGTTGGACACCCCCGGTGGCTCGCTGGAGGCCACGCGCCACATCGTCCGAGCCTTCCTCGCGTCACCTGTCCCGGTGCTCGTCTGGGTCGGCCCCTCCGGCGCACACGCGGGCAGCGCGGGCGTCTTCATCGCGCTGGCATCCAACGTCGCGGCCATGGCACCGGGCACCAACATCGGGGCCGCGCACCCGGTGGTGGGCCCCTCCGGGCAGTCCCCGGAAGCCGTGGGCGGGGAGCAAATGGCTCGCAAGGTGGAGAACGACGCCGTCGCGTTCGCGGAGAGCATCGCCCAGCAGCGGGGCCGCAATGTGCAATGGGCCGCCTCCGCCGTGCGTGACAGCGTCAGCGTGTCCGCGGACGACGCGCGGGCACTGCGCGTGGTGGAATACGTGACGCCCACCGAGGCGGACTTCCTCGCGCAGGCGGACGGACGGCAGGTGACGGTGGCGGGTGGCGAATCCGTGCGGCTCTCCACCCGGGATGCGCACATCGTCACGCTGGAGCCCACGCTGTCCCAGCGCACCGTGCACGCGCTCGCCAATCCCGCCATCGTCTACCTGCTGTTCCTGGTGGCCGGGCTGGGGCTGGTGGTGGAGCTGTCACATCCAGGCGCCATCGCCCCGGGGCTCATCGGCGTGGTGGCGCTGGTCCTGGCGTTGGTGGCGTCCTCCGCGCTGCCGGTTCGCGCGGGCGCGGTGCTGCTGATGATGGCGGGCGTGGCCCTCATCGTCGCGGAGCTGTTCGTCACCAGTGGGCTGCTCGGCGCCTTGGGCGTGGTGCTGCTGGGTCTGGGCGGACTGTTCCTCGTGGACCGCTTCAACCCGGAGTGGTTCGTGGACCGCTCTTTCCACGTGTCGTGGACGTGGCTGGTGCCCACCACCGTGGCACTGGGAGGTGCGGCGGCCTACGTCGTCTATCGAAGCGCGCAGACACGACGGCTCCCCCAGCGAGGTGGCGACCTGGGGCTCGTGGGCGAGCGAGGCACCGCCCTGGCCCCGGTGACACCGGAGAGCGGCGAGGTGTTCGTTCATGGAGAGCGCTGGCGCGCCACGTCCACCGCACCCATCCGCTCCGGCGCACACGTCGTGGTGCGGGGCATGGAAGGACTCACCCTCTTCGTTGACGAGGTACCGACCTGATGCAACTGACCGGACTGTTCGGAGTGCTCATCCCCGTCGCCATCCTGTTCCTGCTCTTCCTGTCGGGGGTGCGCATCGTCAACGAGTACCAGAACGGCGTGGTGTTCCGGCTCGGGCGCTTCGTGGGCCTCAAACGCGCGGGCTTCCGCTGGCTCATCCCCTTCGTCGAGCGCATGGTCATCATCGACCTGCGCATCGTGGCCCGCGACGTGCCTCCACAGGACGTCATCACCCGGGACAACGTCAGCGTGAAGGTCAACGCCGTCGTCTACTTCCGTGTCATCCAGGCGGACAAGGCCGTGCTCCAGGTGGAGGACTACCTCTATGCCACCAGCCAGCTCGCCCAGACGACGCTGCGCTCCATCCTGGGCCAGGTGGAGCTGGACCAGCTCCTCTCCGAGCGCGAGCGCATCAACCACGAGATTCAGCAGGTGCTCGACTCACGCACCGACCCGTGGGGCGTCAAGGTGTCCAACGTGGAGGTGAAGCACATCGACCTGCCCGCGGAGATGCAGCGGGCCATCGCGCGGCAGGCCGAGGCCGAGCGCGAGCGCCGCGCGAAAATCATCGCCGCCGAGGGCGAACACCAGGCCGCCGAGAAGCTCTCCATGGCCGCCAAGGTCCTCGGCCGCTACCCGGCCACCCTCCAGCTCCGCTACCTCCAGACGCTGGTGGAAATCACCACCGGTGGCAATCACACCATCCTGCCCATCCCGCTCGACCTGCTGCGCACGCTCAGCGGCGTGAAGGCCCACATGGAGCGGGCCGACGATGGACATGAGGACCGGCGATACACCGAGGATGAGGAAGAGGGCCCTCCCGCGGGCGGCTTGTCCTGACAGCCGCTAGTCGAAGAGTTCCTGCCGCTCCAGCTTGATGGCCCGCCGGCTCAGCCGCAGCGACGCCAGCACGAGCAGCGCCGTCGCGCCCAGCAGCAACACGCCCACCGAGAAGGACACCACCGGCAGGGCCTCGGGCACCTGCGTCTGCCGCTTCGTCAGGTACAGCAGCGACGTCATCACGAAGGCAAGCAGCGCCGTGTAGGTGAAGGCAATCGCCCGGGCGAGGATGGCGTGCCGCCGGTCCAGGATGGCGACCTCCTGGCGCAGCACCGCGCGCCGGGCGTGCCCCTCCGGCAGCAGACGCCACTCGCGCACCATCTCCCGGATGCGCGACGTCATGCGCGCAATCTGGTTGTCCAACCCCGTCGCCACGATGCCACACGCCGACACCATCACCGCGGGCGTCACCGCCGTGCCAATGAGCCGGATGGAAGAGAGGTCCACGACTTCCGCGACGCCATTCATGCCCCCCTCTGTTCCATCCCACCCCGACCGGCGCAACAACTCCGCGCCCTTCGCCCGCCACCAGGTCATGACAGCAGGCAAGCGCCGGGTGTCAGGATTCGGCAGCAGAACTGTCGAGATACCGCTGAGCTGAGGCTCCTCGAGCTCTGGCCACTGCTGCTGCCAATTCATCAGTGGCAACTTGACACCACAAATGTCGAGTCGTACTGTCTGAACCGTGAGCACGCCGAAGACACAGAGCGAATGGAAGCTGACGGAGCTGGCCGAGGCGGTGGGCGTCTCGCCGCGGACGGTGCGCTACTACGTCCAACGCGGCCTGCTTCCCGCGCCCCCCTTCCGGGGCCCCGACACCGTGTACGGGGAAGAGCACCTGGTGCGGCTCAAGGCCATCCGCGTCCTGCAGGCGCGGTTCCTTCCGCTGGATGCCATCCAGGCGGAGTTGCAGCGTTTGAGCCTCGATGAGCTGCGCCAGCTCGCCGACTCGGACGCGACACCCACGCCCCCGGTGCACGCGCAGCCGCTACCGGGACCGGCCCCGATGGCGCCACCGCACGCGCCTCGAAGACCGGCCACGGGCCTGAATCGTTACGAGCGCTGGGAGCTGCTCCCGGGGCTGGAGCTGCACGTCTCGGAAGCAGCGGACACGAAGACCCGGGCGCTCGCGGAACGCGTTCGCGCCCTCATCGCGGAGTTCCAGGAAAGGGAGAAGCCATGACCATCGAAAAGGCAGGGCTGTACACGCGCAACGGCACGCAGGTCCCCCTGCAAGGTGTCGAAGTCACGGGCGAGCTCCTCGGCGGCCACGCGCGCGTCCGCGTTCGCCAGCGCTACCGCAACGAGGAGTACCAGCCGGTCGAGGCCATCTACACCTTCCCCCTTCCCTCGGATGCCACGCTGTCCGCCTTCTCCATGACGTGTGCCGGGCGGCGCATCGAAGGTGTGGTGCGAGAGCGTGAAGAGGCCTTCCGCACCTACGACGACGCCGTCACGGCCGGCCATGGCGCCGCGCTGCTCGACGAGGAGCGCCGCAACGTCTTCACCGCCCAGGTGGGCAACCTGCTGCCCTATGAGGAGACCGTGGTGGAGGTGGAGTTCCTCCAGGCCGTCACCGCCGAGGAAGGCAGCGTGCGCTGGATGCTCCCCACGCTGGTGGCGCCTCGCTACATCCCCGGCGCGACCACGGGCGACCGCACCGGCCACGGCAGTGAAGAGCCCACGGCCCAGGTGCCGGACGCGGACCGCATCACCCCGCCCGTGGGCAACGTGCACTACGGCCTGCGCATGGACCTGCTCGTGGACCTGGGCCGCGAGGTGGTGGTGGAGAGCCCGTCCCACGCCATCACCACCACCCGGGAGGAAGGCACCCGCGTGCGCGTCGGCTTCTCGCGCGGCGAGGTGTCCCTGGACCGCGACCTGGTGCTGAGCCTGCGCAGCCCGGACAGCAGCGCCGTGTTCACGCCGCTCGTCACGCACCGCAAGGGCGAGGGAGGCCCGGGCACCTTCGCGCTCACCGTGGTGCCGGACCTGCTGGCCATGGCCTCCGCGCCGCCCAAGCAGGAGGTGGTGTTCGTCGTGGACGTCTCCGGCTCCATGGCCGGTGAGAGCCTGCCCCAGGCCCAGGCCGCGCTCCGGCTGTGCCTGCGCCACCTGCGCGAAGGCGACCGGTTCAACGTCATCGCGTTCGAGAATCGCTTCCAGTCGTTCCAGCCCGAGCCCGTGCCCTTCACGCAGCGCACGCTCGAAGAGGCGGACCGCTGGGTGGCCGCGCTGAACGCGGATGGCGGCACGGAGCTGCTCGCGCCCATGCGCGCCGCGGTGCAGGCGGCGCCCGACGGCGTCATCGTCCTGCTCACGGACGGACAGGTGGGGAACGAGGCGGAGATTCTGCGCGCCGTGCTCGAGGCGCGGAAGACGGCGCGGGTGTACTCGTTCGGCATCGGCACCAACGTCAGCGACGTGCTGCTGCGGGACATGGCGAAGCAGACGGGCGGCGACGTGGAGTTCATCCACCCGGGCGAGCGCATCGACGACAAGGTGGTGGCGCAGTTCTCCCGTGCGCTGGCACCGCGTGTCACCGACCTGGAGGTCCGCTTCGACGGCGTGGACTGTGTGGAGCTGGCGCCCGCCGAGCTACCGCCCCTGGTGGATGGCGTGCCTTGGACGCTGCTGGGCCGCTATGCCTCGCCCGGGACGGGCACGGTGACGCTGCAGGGGCGCTCGGGACAGGAGCCCTTCTCGCTCACCGTCCGCGTGGACCTGCCCGCGGTGTCGGACCGGCCGGCGGTGGAGAAGTTGTGGGCCGCCGAGCGCATCCGGGGCTGGGAGGCCGCCCAGCTCGTCGGACGCCGCGCGGAGTCCATGAAACAGCGCATCGTCGAACTGGCCGTCGCGCACCAGATTGTCACCCGGTACACCTCGTTCGTGGTGGTGGAGGAGCGCAAGGGCGACCGGCGGAACTCGGGACAGGCGAAGACGCGCGTCATCCCCGTGGACGCCCCCGCGGGGTGGGCCATGTTCGGCGCGCAGAAGGAGGAGGAGGCCGCGCTCGGTGGCGCCGTCCCCCGTCGCGGACGGATGGCCACGCGTGGCGCCATGCCGCCCCCGTCGGCCGCCGCACCCGCCCCTGGGGCTCGTCCGCTGATTCAAGTGCGGCGCATCACCCCGCCCGGGCGCGCGCCCGCACAGAGCGCGCCCTCCATGGATGCCGATGGCGGCACCACGGACTGGATGATCATGAGGAGCGAGCGGCGTGAGCAGGGCAAGGCCGACGCCATGAAGAAGAAGCGCCAAAAGGGAGGAATCCTCTCCAACTTCTTCGGCGGCGGTCAGTCTCCAGATTCGCTGAAGGAGGCGGAGCTCGAGGAATCCGACGCGTACCGCGACGAGGCTCCGGCCGCCGAGGGCGGTGTCGACACGGGCGCGGAGAGCCTGCTGTCCCAGCAGCTCGCCAACGGGCTCTGGGAAGGCACCGGTGAGGGTTCCGAGCCCGTGCGACAGGCGCGTGCCACGGCGCTGGCCTTGCTGACGCTGCTGCGCGAGGGCATCACCAGCAGCCATCCGCTGCATGGCGCGCAGGTGAAGAAGGCGGTGGAGGCCCTGCTGTCCCTGGCCGCCAGCCTGAGCGGCGATGCACAGGTGGCGGAGCTGGCGCTGGGCGTGGCGTGGCTGGCCGCGGCGGGACCGCGCACCCGGGGCCGCATCGAGCAGGCCGCGAAGCCGCTCGCCGGGCTCAACGCCCGGCTGGGCAACGAGGTGGCCCTGCGCGAGCACGTCGACACGCTGGCCGCGCGCTGACGCACCGCGAAAAGGCGGCGGCATGGCTGATACATGCCGCCGCCGCGCTTCGCATACAGTGACGGGCGCCATGACGCTCGCCACGCTCATCCTGCTTGCCACGCTCTCCGCTCAGCCCCCGGAGGCTCCGCCCTCTTCCGAGGCCACGGCACCGGAGACAGTCACCGCGCCGCCCCTGGTGTCCACGCCCGATGCCTGTGCAGCCAGCTCCGAGGCGGATTACTCGGCGGGCTTCGATGCGCTCGTGAGCGGCAACGACGCGAAGGCGCTGGAGCTGTTCGAGCGCGTGCTCGCGGCCTGTCCACAGCACCCCTATGCCACCGAGCTGGCCCGGCTCTCCCGGACACGGCTCGCGCCCGGGGGGCGGCTGGCCACCGCCGCCGCGCGCGAGGCGGGGCGAGAGCCTCACTCCAGCGCCGCGCGTGCCTCGCTCGTCGTGGTGCAGACGCTGCACGGGGTCGCACAAGGCGTCCTCCTGTGCGCCATCGGAGATTGCAGCGGCCAGGGTTACGCCGCGGTGTCACTGCTGGGCGCCGGAGCGGGCGCCGCCAGCTCGCTGCTGCTCACCCGGGGCGGTGTGACGGACGGACAAGCCGCCGTCATCAACTCCGGCACCGTGTGGGGTTTCTGGTTCGGTGTCGCGACACTGCTCGCCTTCGACCTGGAGGGTGACAATGCGTTGGGCGCCGCCATCCTCGGCGGGGCGGGCTTCACCGGCGTGGGCGTCCTGCTGGCGCACCTGGTGAATCCCACCTCGGGACAGGTGTCACTGGCCAACTCGGGTGGCCTCTGGGCGGGCGCGGTGACGGCGCTGTTCCTGGCGACTTCGGACAACTATGACACGAAGGGTTTCTTCGCCGCCGAGCTGGGCGCCACGGCCGCGGGCATCCTGTCGATGGCCATCCTGTCGAAGTACGTGACGGTATCCCGAGGCCGAATGCTCATCATCGACGCGGGCGGCATCCTCGGCGGACTGGTGGGCGCGAGCGCCGTCTACCTCACCGCGGGCAATGACGCGGGAGACGCCATCCTCGTGGGCAGCGGCTTGGGCGTGCTGGGCGGCCTGGCCCTCACCACGTACCTCACCCGGGACTTCGACGCGCCGGACGCGCCCCAGGTGACGCTGGCACCGCTCACCACGCCGCGCGGGGGCACGGGCCTGTCGATGGTGGGCCGGTTCTAGCCTCGGTCAGCGGCGGCGCAGGCCGTAGATGGACATGAGGATCTGCTCGAAGGTGCGTGAGGGCAGCACGGTCTTCGCCACCACCGCCACGCGCTGCGCCAGTTGGGCCACCGGGTAGCGCACGTGAGGCGCTCCGCGATCCATCACCTCCAGCACCTTCTTCGCCACGTCCTCGGCGGCGAGGCCGCCGCGTTCGCCGGACTCGATGGCCTTCAGCACGGCCTCGAAGCGCTCCCGATACGCGGAGCCCTCGCCCGCCTTCGCGACACACACGCGGTTCTGGGTGAGCTGCGTCTGCACGTCTCCGGGCTGCACCAGCGTCGCCTCGATGCCGAACTCGGCCACCTCCTGGCGCAGCGCCTCGGTGAAGCCCTCCAGGGCGAACTTGCTGGCGCTGTAGAGCGACTGGAAGGGCAACCCCACCTGCCCGCCCAGGGAGCTGACCTGGATGATGCGGCCGGCGCGCCGCTCGCGCATGGAAGGCAGCACCGCCTTGCACACGCGCAGCGCGCCCAGGAAGTTGACGTCCAGCTGCGCGCGCGCTTCCTCGATGGAGGTGTCCTCGGCGGCGCCCGCGAGCGCATGACCCGCGTTGTTCACCACCACGTCGATGCGGCCCTCACGCGACAGCACCGTCTCCACGGCTCGCTGCACGGAGTCGTCCTGGGTGACGTCCAGCTCCAGCATCCGGTAGCCCGGCGGCGCGGCCTCCACGGGACGGCGGCTGGTGCCGTAGACGGTGTGGCCACGCGCGCTCAGCAGCTCCGCGCACGCCTTGCCGATGCCGGACGACGCACCGGTGATGAGAACGACACTTCCCTGTGAACCGGGCATCCAGGCTCCGTGCAACAGTCTTCCTGGAGCACAAACCACGGGGGCCCGGGACCCGGCAAGAGTCTCCCCCCGCGTCACGGGGGTGCCCGGCGACTCAGACCGTCTTGCTGCGCGCCGGGGCGGCGACACCCGGCTGCGCATCCTCGCCGGAGATGACGACCTGGTGGCGCTGCACCTCGCGCACCATGAAGAAGGCGGCGGCGGACAACACGCCCAGGTCATCCAGCCAGCCGAGCACCGGGATGACGTCCGGCAGCGCGTCCACGGGCGACAGGAAGTAGACCACCGCCATCACGCCGGCGAGCTTCCGCCAGAGCGCTACGTGCGGGTCGCGCACGTACCGGAAAAAACGGCTCCCCATTCCACGAAGGCCTGCGATGTTCATGCCTACCTCTACGCACGAGGGGCCCGGGTGATTGCGGCCTCGGCCCACACCCAGCGTACGCCGTCCGGACGCCCGGAGGACAGCCAGGCTCAGTCCGGAGTGTCCTCCAGCACCATCGCGCGGCCCACCACCTCCAGCCTCGCCCGGTCACCCGCGCGCAGCGGCAGGTCTGGCGCGCCGCGCACGGTGAGCTCCAGGCCGTTGCACGCCACGGTGAACTCGGCGGAGGGGCCCTGGAACTCGCGCGCCAGCACCTCCGCTCGCAGCGCGCCGCCCAGTGCGACGCCGTCTGTGTCCGGCACCAGTCGCATCGCCTCTGGCCGCAGCGACAGCAGCACGTTGCCCTTCGCTGGCGCGCCCGTCACCGGAAGGATGCCGAGCAGCGTCCGGGCGCCATTGCCGAAGCCCACGCCCGGCAGCAGATTGGTGCCGCCCAGGAAGTACGCCACGAAGGCCGTGCGCGGCGTGGCGTAGACGGCCTCCGGCGTGCCCACCTGCTCCACCTGGCCCGCCCGCATCACCGCCAGGCGGTCCGCGAAGGCCATGGCCTCCTGCTGGTCATGCGTGACGAGCATCACCGTGGCCCCGAGCGACTTCAGCACCCGCCGCACCTCCATTCGCGTGGAGGCCCGCAGCGCGCTGTCCAGGCTGGAGAAGGGCTCATCCAGCAGCAGCACCCGCGGCCCGGGAGCCAGCGCGCGGGCCAGCGCCACGCGCTGCTGCTGCCCACCCGAGAGCGCGTGCGGCATGCGTGACTCGAAGCCCTCCAGGCCGAAGAGCTTCAGCATGTTGCTCGCGCGGGCGCGGGCTTCCTGGCGCGGCATCGCGGTGAGGCCGAAGGCCACGTTCTCCACCACGGACAGGTGCGGGAAGAGCGCGTAGTCCTGGAACACCATGCCCACGCTGCGCTGCTCGGGCGGCACGAAGGCGCCAGGGCTGGCCAGGGTGCGGCCTTCCAACGTGACGGTGCCGCTGTTGGGGCGCTCGAAGCCCGCTACCAGCCGCAGCGTCGTCGTCTTGCCACACCCCGACGGGCCCAGCAGCGCCAACACTTCACCGGGCTCCACCGCCAGGGACAGGCGGTCCACCGCGGCGGTACCGCTGGAGGAATAACGAAGGGTGACGTCGTCGAGCGAAAGCAGGGGCATGGCGGGCGGCGCACCCTACCGCGTTCCCGCGGGCCCGGGCGCTTTGGCTTAACTCGGGGACGAGCCGCCCTCTTGCGACACCAGCAGCCCCACACCCAGCGTGGAGACGGCCATCAGCACCAGCGCCGGCAACGCTGCCTCGGCGAAGCGGCCCTCGGCCGTGGCGCCCCAGACGCGCGTGGCGAGCGTCTCGAAGCCGATGGGCGCCAGCAGCAAGGTGGCTGGAAGCTCCTTCATCGCCGTGAGGAAGACGAGCGCCGCGCCCGCCAGCAGCCCGGGCCGTAGCAGCGGCGCCGTCACCCGGCGCAGCACGCCGGACGGAGGCTGGCCCAGCGACGCCGCGGCCTCCGGCAGGTGCGGGTTGAGCTGAAGCAACGACGCCCGCACCACCCCCACCGCCTGCGGCAGGAAGCGCACCACGTAGGCCAGCACCAGCATGACCAGGGTGCCGTAAAGGAAGGGCACCGCCTGCACGCCCAGGAAGACGAGCGACAGCGCCAGCACGATGGGCGGCAGCGCATAGCCCGCGTAGGACACGCGCTCCAGCGCCACCGTGAGGCGGCTCGGGTAGCGCACCGCGAGGAAGGCCAGCGGCAACGCGCCCACCACCGCCGCCACCGCGCCCAGCATGGAGGCACTCACCGAGTTCCACGCGGGCCCCATCATCGGCCCCGAGTCCACCGACAGCCCTTGCACACCCCAATAGACGAGCACGCCCACCGGCAGCCCCACGCCCACCGCCACCACCGCGCCGCACAAGAGCAGTGCCGGCACGCGCCAGCGGCCCAGCTGTACGAGCGAGGAAGCCCGGGCGGCGCCCTTCGCGCTGCGGTGGTAGCCCGCACGGCCGCGCAGCCACAGCTCCAGGGCCAGCACGCCCACGGTCACGGACACCAACGCCAGCCCGAGCAGCGCCGCGTAGCTGCGGTCATACGCGCCCTCGTACTGCACGTAGATGGCGCGCGAGAAGGCGTCGTACTGCACCAGCGCCACCGCGCCGAAGTCGGAGAGGACGTACAGCCCCACCAGCAGCGCACCCGACGCGAAGGCAGGGCGCAGCAGGGGCACGGTGATGCGGAAGAAGGCCCGGGCGGGCGTGAGTCCCAGGCTCCTCGCCCCCTCCAGCCACGCGGGGTCCTGGGACTGAAGCCCGGCGCGCAGCGCGAGGAAGAAGTACGGATACGTCGATACCGTCAGCGCCAGCAGCGCTCCGGGAAAGCCATACACGGGCGGCACCGGAAGGCCCCAGCGCGTCAGGGGCTCCTCCAGCGCGCCGCCCACGCCGAACGCCGCCAGCAGCACGTAGCCGCTGACGAACGTGGGCACCGCCAACGGCACACACAACAACACCGTCCACAGACGGCGCCCCGGCAGGTCCGTGCGCGCGGTGAGCCAGGCCAGCGGCAGCGACAGCAGCGCCGCGCAGCCCGTCACCGCCGCCGCGAGCCCCAACGTGCGGCCCAGCAGGCCCCACGTCTTGTCTCGCAGCAGCAGGCCCCATGCGTCCGCATCCGCCTCCGCGGCGCGCACGCACAGGTATATCGCGGGCACCAGCGCCAGCGCGGCCATGGCCACGCCAGCCACCCATAATCCCACCGGGGCACGACGAATCATCAGAGGACGCCAGTATCCTGGAGCAGCTTCACGGTGCCGCGCAGGTCATCCAACTTGGACAGGTCCAGGTCGGGCGAGCCCACCTTGTCGAGCGCCGGCAGGCCCTCGGCCAGCTTCACGCCAGACACCAGCGGGAACTCGGACGTCTCCTGCGCGAAGTACGTCTGCGCCTCGGCGTCCAGCAGGTACGCGGCCAGCTTCTTCGCCGCGTCCGTGTTCTTCGAGCCCTTGAGGATGGCCACGCCCGCCACGTTCACCAGCGCGCCCGGGTCCCCCGCCGCGACGAAGTAGTTGGCCACGGGCAGGTCCGCTTTGTTCTTCTTCGCGGAGTACAGGTAGTAGTGGTTCACGAAGCCCGCGTCGATTTCACCGCGCCCCAGCGCCTCGATGATGGCGGAGTTGTTCTTGTAGACGCGCGGCGCGTTGGCCTGGATGCCCTTGAGCCACTGCGTCGCGGCCTCGTCGCCCTTGAGCAGCCGCAGCGCGGTGACGAAGGACTGGAACGAGGCGTTGGTGGGCGCCCAGCCCAGGCGGCCCTTCCACTTCGCATCCGTGAAGCCAAGGATGCTCTTGGGCAGCGTGTCCGCCTTCACCTTCTTCGTGTTGTAGGCCACCACGCGCGCCCGGCCGCTGGTGCCCACCCACACGCCCTGCGGCGAGCGGAAGCGCGCATCCACCTTGTCCAGCGTCTCCTTGGGCAGCACCTGCAGCTGACCCGCCTTCGCCAGCGCGCCGAGCGCCCCCGCGTCCTGCGCGAAGAACACGTCGGCGGGCGTCTTCGCCCCCTCCTCCAGCAACGTGGCGGCGAGCTGCGGCGTCTCGCCGTAGCGCACCTTCACCTCGACTCCCGTCTTCTCGGTGAACTTCTTGAGGAGTGGGCCCACGAGCTTCTCGTTGCGGCCGGAGTAGATGGTGAGCGTCTCCGCCGCGAGCGCGGGGGAGGCCAGGGTCAGGACCAGGGAGGCCAGGAGGAGTCGTACCATGGGCCGGCACCCTAACGGACGGCCTCCCCCGCTTCCACCGATTGCGCGCGGACGCCCGGTGAAGCGCGAAACAGGTGACGACAGCGCTCCTTCGCGGCCCGGAGTAGCCTCGTGGACCGCAACCTCCCGCCATGTGGAGACACCATGCCGCGCCCGCTCGTCGTCGCCGCCTGTGCCGCCGCCCTGCTCGCCGCGCCCTCCGCCCTCGCGCAGACGTCTGCGTCCCCGAAACCACCCGTCTCCACGCCCAACCCGATGAAGGACGCCGCCGAGCGAACCCGGAGCGCGCTCCAACTCGCACCCGCGCCTCGCCCCGAGGACGTGCGCTCCATCGATTCCCTCATCGCCGCGCTGTACGACGTCATCAGCGGCCCGGCGGGCCAGGCGCGCGACTGGCAGCGCTTCCGCGCCCTCTTCCACCCGGGCGCGCAGATGATTCCCATCCGCCGCCCGAAGGACGGCAAGGGGCCCGCGGCCACGCCCTTCACGCCGGATGACTATGCCACCTCCGCCGCGGTGGCCTTCGACAAGCGGGGGTTCTTCGAGAAGGAGACGCGCCGACAGGCGTCTGGCTATGGAGACATGGTCCAGGTGCTGAGCGCGTATGAGACGCGTGAAACCGCGGACGGGCCGGTGATGACCACGGGCGTCAACAGCTTGCAGCTCGTCTTCGATGGGCGGCGCTGGTGGATTCTCAACATCGCCTGGACGGACGACAAGGCCGCGGGGGTTCCCGTGCCGAAGGACCTCTCCCGGAAGTAGAACACGCGTCATGGGTGACGCGTCCCTGCGCGATGTGCTGGTGGTGGGGAGCTACTGCCACGACCTGCTCCGGCATGGCCTCGGGCGGGAAACACATGCGCTCGGCGGGTCGGCGGCGTACATCGCGTCCGTCCTGGAGGCGATGGGGCTGGCGTACGCGGTGGCCGCGGTGGCCGGCGAGGACTTCCGTTACGCGGACCAGGTCCGGTATCCGCCGCGCATCGTTCCGGGAACGCGCACCACGCAGTTCATCGCGGACTTCGAGGGAGAGGCACGGACGCTTCGCGTCAGCGCGAAGGCGGAGCCGATTCGCCCTGCGGACATCACCGTGGACGCGTGCGTGGCACTGGCGTGCGGGGTGGCGGGTGAGGTGCTGCCGGAGACGCTGCTCCGCGCCTCCGAGCGGGCGCGCCATGTGCTGGCGGATGCACAGGGGTTGATTCGGGCATTCGATGATGACGGACGGGCGCTCAATCTCCGCCTGGAGGACACGCCTTTCGCGGGGCTGCTGGAGCGGCTTCGGGTGCTGAAGGCCAGCGAGGAGGAGGCCCGGGCGATGGACATCGAGCGGGTGCGTCAGCGGACGTGCCTGGTGGTGACGCGTGGGGCGCGGGGCTGCACGGTGTTCACGGCGGATGCGCGCATCGACGTGCCCACGGTTGCGGTGGAGGAAGTGGATGCCACGGGCGCGGGGGACTGCTTCCTCGCGGGCTTCACGCTGGGACTGCTGCGAGGGCTGCCATTCGAGCGCTGCGCCGCGCTGGCGAACTGGTTTGGCGCGCAGGCGGTGACGCAGGTGGGTGTGCCGAAGCTGGATGTCAGCCGGCTTCCGGCGGAGCTGCGCTGAGCTACCATCCTCCCGCGTTACGATGACGAAGTGCCTCTTGGGGGACCATGAGGAACAGTCGACTCGCATTGCTAGTCCTGGCACTTGGATGCGGTGGCCAGTCGTACGTTCGGACAGGCACCGGGCATTACTTTGGCCGCAAGAATGGCGATGTCTGGGGCCGGTTCACGTTCCCCATCGACCTCCCAGCCAATGGACGCATGCGGATTCCCGCGGACCTGGCGGCGGCCATCTCGCTCGCGATGGACGACTTCCGCCCGCTGGGTGTGAAGCCTCACCGAGGCGCCACACCCGACGAGGTGTGCCTGTATCAACGGGAGTCGTTTGACGTGACAGTGGCCCCAGGGCCAGAGGGCGTGGTCTTCGTCCGGTTCACCGTCAAGGACGGCACCTGTGCCAAGGACGGCCCCGTCGCGGATATGGGCTCCACCTACGCCGTCGAGGTGGCGAAGCACCGAATCCTGGCGATTCAACGCCCGTGAGCCCCTGAGACAGGCCCCACGGGTGACACAGGAGCGGGAGCCCGTGGGCCCCCGCTCCTCACTGCGAACAACTCAGCCCTGCGTGGGCTCCTCGCCACCCGGGGTGCCACCCTCCTCGGACGCCGGGGCCGACTCGACAGCGGCTTCCGCAGGCGCCGCGGCCTCAGCCGTGGCCTCCGCAGGCGCAGCGGCGTCAGTCGCCTCCGGAGCGCTGGCCTCCGCCGTGGGCACCGCGCCCTCGGCCGGCGCCACCGCCTCGCCGTTTTCCTCGGACTCGTCGCTCTCGGGCAGCTTGGAGATGGCCATGACCTTCTCCTGCTCGTTCTCCAGGGCAATCAGCCGCACGCCCTGCGTGTTGCGACCGATGACGGAGATCTCCTTCACCCGCATGCGGATGAGCATGCCGCCGTTGGTGACAATCATCACCTCGTCCGACTCCTTCACCTGGAGCAGACCCACCACCTTGCCGTTCCGCTCGGTGGTCTTGATGTCGATGATGCCCTTGCCGCCACGGCCCTGCTGCCGGTACTCGGCCTCCTGCGTCCGCTTGCCGTAGCCGTTCTCCGTCACCGTGAGGATGGCCGCGTCCGCCTCCACCACGTCGGCGCCCACCACCTCGTCGCCGTCCTCCAGCGTGATTCCCTTCACGCCGTAGGCCTGGCGGCCCATGGAGCGGACCTCCGTCTCCGGGAAGCGGATGCTCATGCCCGACGCCGTCGACAGCAGGATGTCCTTGCTGCCGTCGGTAATCATCACCGCCACCAGCTCGTCACCGTCGTCGATGCCCAGCGCGATGATGCCGCTGGAGCGGACGTTCTCGAACGCGCTCAGGTCCGTGCGCTTCACCACGCCCCGCTTCGTCACGAAGAAGACGTAGCGGTTCTCCGGGAAGTCCCGCGTCACCAGCACCTGCGCCAGCCGCTCGCCCTCGCCGAACTGCACCAGGTTCACCATGGCCTTGCCGCGCGACGTGCGGCTGGCCTGCGGAACCTGGTGCACCTTCAGCGAGTACAGCTTGCCCTTCGTGGTGATGGGCATCAGGTACGCGTGCGTGCTGGCCACGAACAGCTTGCTGACGAAATCGTCTTCCTTCGTCGCAGCGCCCGTCTTCCCGCGTCCGCCGCGCTTCTGCGCCCGGTACTCGGTCAGCGGCGAGCGCTTGATGTAGCCCGTGTGCGACAGCGTCACCACCATCGTCTCTTCGGCGATGAGGTCCTCGCTGGTCATCTCATCCACGGCGCCGGTGATTTCCGTGCGGCGCTTGTCGCCGTAGCGCTCGCGAATCTCCACGAGCTCCGTCTTGATGACGTTGAGCAGGCTGCGCTCGTTGGCCAGGATGTCCTGCAGCCGCGCGATGTCGCGCACCAGGCCGATGAGCTCGCGGAACAGCTCCTCGCGCTGCAGGCCGGTGAGCCGTTGCAGGCGCATCTCCAGGATGTTCTGCGCCTGGCCCTCGCTGAAGCCCGCGCCCTCGTACTTGTGCGCCAGGCCCGCGTAGCTGGGCTCCTCGTTGCGCGCGCGCGAGACGAGCAGCTCCATCTGCGCCTTCGCCTTGTCGTAGTCGATGCGCTGGAGGGTCGCGAAGCGCTCGTGCTCGTACAGCGCGGGCGACAGGATGTTCATCAGGCCCCAGCGCGCCTCGTCCGGGTCCTTGGACGCGCGGATGAGGCTGACCACCAGGTCGATGAGGTCCTGCGCGACGAGCAGACCTTCGACGATGTGCATGCGCGCCAGCGCCTTGCGCAGCTCGTAGCGCGTGCGGCGCGTCACCACGTCACGGCGGTGCGCGATGAACCGGTCCAGCATCTCCTTCAGGTTGAGCGTGCGCGGCTGGCCGCCGTCGATGGCCAGCATCACCGCGCCGAAGGTCGTCTCCAGCGACGTCATCGCGTACAGGTTGTTGAGCACCACCTGCGCAATCGCATCGCGCTTGAGCTCGATGACGATGCGCATGCCCTGGCGGTCGCTCTCGTCGCGGATGTCGCTGATGCCTTCCAGCTTCTTCTCGCGCACCAGCTCGGCGATCTTCTCGATGAGCCGCGCCTTGTTCACCTGGTACGGAATCTCCGAGAAGATGATGGCCTCGCGGTCACCCCGCTTGGAGGTCTCGATGTCCGAGCGCGCCCGGATGGTGACCTGGCCGCGGCCCGTCTCGTAGGCGCGGACGATGCCCTCGCGCCCGGTGATGATGGCGCCGGTGGGGAAGTCCGGACCGGTGATGAACTCCATCAGGTCCCGAACCGTGCAGCCCGGGTTGTCGATGAGGTGCAGCGTGCCGCTGATGACCTCGGTCATGTTGTGCGGCGGGATGTTGGTGGTCATGCCCACCGCGATGCCGCTGCTGCCGTTGACCAGGAGGTTGGGGAACTTCGACGGGAGGACGAGCGGCTCTTCCAGCGAGTCGTCGTAGTTGGGACCGAAGTCCACCGTCTCCTTGTCGATGTCCGCCAGCAGGTCCTCCGCCAGCCGCTCCATGCGCACTTCCGTGTAACGCATGGCCGCTGGCGAGTCGCCGTCCACCGAGCCGAAGTTGCCCTGGCCGTCCACCAGCAGGTAGCGAAGGCTCCACTCCTGCGCCAGGCGCACCATGGCGTCGTACACCGACGAGTCACCGTGCGGGTGGTACTTACCGATGACGTCACCCACCACGCGGGCGGACTTCTTGTAGGCCCGGTTGTGGAGGTTGCCCAGGTCATTCATCGCGTACAGCACGCGGCGATGCACGGGCTTGAGTCCGTCGCGTACGTCGGGCAGCGCGCGCCCCACGATGACGGACATGGAGTAGTCGAGATACGAACGGCGCATCTCGTCTTCGATGTTGACGGGAATGAGCTCTCCAGCGCTGTCCGGGGGAGGAGGCGCGGAGGGCGATGCCGGCTTGTCAGTCGTGTCGTCAGCCATGAGCTCTGGAAGTCTGCGGAGGGGCCCGCGAATCAGGGCCGCCATCCAGTGAGTGAGCGTTCGTAACCCCTGGATTTCCCTGCGTCAACAGGGGAAACAAGGGGCTTTCGCCTCGAACGGCGGGATGCCTGAAAGGGACTCTTTTTTGAACGCTTGAGCGAGCCTTTTTCAGCCCTGCGGACGCAGGGGAGCAGCCAGGCGCTCGGCTTCGGTTCCCACCGGTCCTTCCGGGTCTCTTTCCTTTGCTTTTTCGAACGCAGCCAGGGCCCCTTCCCGGTCGCCCTTCAGCTTCAAGGCCACGCCCACGTTGAGGTGCGCGGAGGGAAAGTCACGGTCCATGGCCACGGCTTCCCGGAAGAGCACCAGCGCCTGGTCCACGTCGCCCGACAGCAAGGCCTCCTTACCAGCCTGGACGCGCTTCTCCGCGTCATTCACGAGCTCCACCTGGAACACGCTGCCGCCCACCACGTTGGCGACAAGCACGCGCAGGATGCCGCCCCAGTAGAACGTGAGCCCCTCCGCGGCCACCACGGCGGCCAGCGGCAGGTCCGGAAGCAGTTGCTTGCCCCGGAACTTGAAGCGCACCCGCGTGTACCGGCCCTTGTTGGCCCAGTGGACCATCTCCCCCTGGAGCTTGCGCAGCCCTTCTTCCATGCGCTTGGGGTCGATTTCGAAGGGCAACACGCGGCCCGCGGTCTCGCCGGACGGGAGCGCTTTGGGGCCCGGGCGCCCAGGGGTGGGTTCATCGGCGAGCACGGGCTCGGCTTCCAGTACGGGGGACCGAGGAGCTTCGACGGCGGGCTCGGACACCGGCGCGCTGGCGCGACGGGGCGCGGCGCGGGTCCTCGAGGCGGCCTTCTTCGGGGCAGCGGCCTTCTTCGCCTTCGCCTTCGACGCGGCGGGCTTCTTCGCCTTCGACGGACGCTTCTGGGACGTGCTCTTGGCCATGGGCACACCTTAAACGAGCCACGGCGACAACGCTTGCATGGTGCCGCCCGATGGTGGGCTTCGCACGGTTCTTCGCACGCACGCCACACGACTTCACGCCGCGCGCGTCCCTTCCCACCGGGCGCTCGGGGATGATGGCGTTCCTTCCCGAAAGGACCGCTCTCCGCATGACTCGCGTCCGGCACGCCCTGCTCTCCGCCCTGCTCCTCGCCGCCCCCATCGCCAGCGCCGCGCCCGCCGACCCCATCGCGTCCCAGGACGCCTGGCCCCGCATCCGCAAGGAGCGCATCCAGAAGCTGCTGCCCCAGGCCATGGCCCACGCCAACGTGGACGCGTGGGTGGTCATCTGCCGGGAGAACGACAACGACCCGCTGGCCATCCACGTCGGCTGTGAGAACGCCGGAGGCACCGCCGCCTTCCTGTTCCTCAAGCAGGGCGCGGCCGTGCGCGGCGTGGCCCTGTCACCGGAAGGCGAGGCCACCGCGCTCCGCGACGTGGCGCCGCTCGATGAGGTGGTGCCGCTGCCGCGCGGAACGAATCTCTACGCGCAGGTGGCCTCGCGGCTGGCCGCGGCGAAGCCGAAGCGCATCGCCGTCAATTCGTCCACGTCGGTGGCGGTAGCGGATGGCCTGTCCGCCACGCAGCGCGCCGCGCTGGAGAAGGCCCTGACGCCCGCGCTGCGCAAGAAGCTGGTGTCCTCCGAGGACCTCGTCTCCGAGTGGCTCTCCGTGAAGCTGCCCGAGGAGGTGGACATCCTCCGCAAGGCCGCCGCGCTGACGTCCCAGATGGAGATAGAGGCCTACCGCGCGGTAGTGCCGGGCAAGACGCGCGACGTGGATGTGGCCCGCTTCCTCCGCCAGCGCATGGCGGAGCTGGGCGTGGGCGACGCCTGGGCGCCGGACCAGAACCCCAACGTCCAGAGCGGCCCCACGCGCGGGCACTCCCACGCCACCGAGCGCGTCATCCAGCCGGGTGACTTCATCCAGACGGACTTCGGCATCCGCGTGGGCGGCATGTGGGTGACGGATATCCAGCGCTTCGCCTACGTGCTGGCGCCGGGCGAAACGCAGCCGCCCAAGGAGGCCCTGGAGAAGTGGGAGAAGGGCAAGAAAGGCAGCCGGATTGCATTGGCCACCCTGAAACCCGGCGTGCGCGGCTGGGACGTGGACAAGGCGCAGCGTGACTGGATGCGGGAAGCCGGCTCCGCGCCCGTCATGTGGGGAACGGGGCACCCGGTGGGCTACTGGGCGCATGACGTGGGCCCGGCGCTCTCCGGCGCGCAGCAGGGCAAGCCCGCGGCGGGACAGGCGGCGCGCATCGTCCGGCCCGGGCAGGTCTTCGCCTTCGACGGGTTCTTCGCGTGGCCGGACGGCGGCGAGGGCGAGCAGCGCATCATCGCCGTGGAGGAGATGGCCGTCGTCACCGAGACGGGTGCGGAATACCTCATCCCACCCCAGGAGGATTTGGTGCTCATTCCCTCCCCGGGTCCTTCCCGCCCCGTGCCGTGAGACATGTCTCACATGACAATCTCGTGGGAGAAGCTTGAGTAGGATGCGCTGAACCGCTCGCGGGGAGGGCCCGATGCAGAACGTGCTGGTGATTGACGACGACGCCTTCGTGCTCTCGGTGGTGAGGGACATCCTCCAAGGCGCGGGCTACGGGGTCGTGACGGTGCAGTCACCCGCCGAGGCGTTCAATCTGGACCTGTCCAGCGTCTCCGCCATCCTCTGCGACTACAACATGCCGGACATGAACGGCTCCGACGTGCTCACGGTGATGCGTGAGATGAAGGATTGCCGGGTGCCGTTCATCTTCCTCACCGGACACGAGGAGCTGGATGACCTCGTGTCCGTGGCCATCCGCTACGGCGCGGAGCTGCTGCCCAAGCCCATCCAGCCCGTGGAGCTGGTACGGCTGCTCGTCAAACAGCTCGCCTCCGCGGCCTGAGCGCTACCCCAACACCGCCACCAACTGGCGGCACTGAGCCAGCAGCTCGCCCTCCTGGGTCCACAACTGCTGAAAGTCCTCCGAGTACCCCTCCGCCGCCTGCCGTGAGCGCCCCGTGCGCAGGAAGTGGGCGTCCTCGCGCAGGCCCGGGCGCGGCAGGTCGTGGAAGAAGTGCACGGTGAAGTCCACGCTGGCCGCCGCGTGGAACCCATCCACGCGCGAGAGCACCGACGGCGGATAGGCGTCCATCAACCCCACGCACAGCGGCGCGTCCAGCACCATGGGCTCACGCGGGCGAAGCCAACCGCCCGTCTCCGCCACGTCCGCGCCAGAATACGGCGCCGAGCCCACGCAGAAGCGGTACTCGAAGAAGCTGCAGAAGGTGGGCATGGGCACGTCGTCCGGCACCACGGGGACGTCTTCCGGCGGCGGCACCACCGGGCGCTTCACGTCGAAGTACTCCGTCGCGCCGCCGCGCGAGGTGCCGAACGTGGCGGTGGCCACACACAGCACACCCGCGGCGCTCTCGATGCGCGCCGTCGCGTGCGTGACGAGCCGCCCCGTCCGTTCGATGCGCGTCTGGATTTCCGCCTCCCCCTCCACCGCGGGCGCGCAGAAGTGCACGGTGAGCGTGCGCACGGGACGGCCCGGCTGCTGGGCCTGCGCCAGGGTGTGCTCCAACGCGCGCAGCGTCGCCCCCGCGACGATGCCGCCATAGGCGCCCTTGCCCTGGTACCAGGGCGCGGTGAAGCGGATGCCGTAGCGGTTGGGAGAGAGCGGCTCGGGGGTGGTGGCGGCGAGGAAGGCAGCGGTCATGTCGCGCCGCAGCGTATCAACGCGGACCCGGTGTGTCCGGCCCGAGTCTCACGCGGCTCGCCGCCCCTTCAGGCGGACAGGCGCCAGTCGATGGGCGGACGTCCGTGGGACTCGAGCGCCGCATTCACGGCGCTGAAGGGACGGCTGCCGAAGAAGCCATTGCTGGCCGACAGCGGCGAGGGGTGTGTGCCCTCGATGACGACGTGCCGCTTCGAATCGATGAGCTTCTTCTTCTTCTGCGCGTAGCGGCCCCACAGCAGGAACACCACCGGGTCGCTCTTGGCGCTCACCGCGCGGATGACGGCGTCCGTGAAGTCCTCCCAGCCGTGCCCCGCGTGGCTGTTGGGCTTCGCCTGCCGCACCGTCAGCACCGCGTTGAGCAGCAGCACACCCTGCCGGGCCCAGGGAATCAGAGAGCCGTCCTTCGGGCGGGGCACGCCCACGTCGCTCTCCAGTTCCTTGAACATGTTCACCAGCGAGGGCGGCGGCGCCACCCCCGGCTTCACCGAGAAGGCCAGCCCATGGGCCTGTCCCGGCCCGTGGTAGGGGTCCTGGCCCAGCAGCAACACCCGCACGTCTTCATAGGGCGTGAGCCGGAAGGCGGAGAAGAGGTCCTCCTCCGACGGGAAGACGGTGGCCTCCCGCCGCTCCGCTTCGACGAAGCGCTCCAGCTCCTGGAACGACGGCGACGCCAGCGCCGCGCTCAGCTCCTGCTTCCAGTCTTCCGGCAACCCTTCCGCGAGCACTCACGCCTCCCATTCCAGCGGCGGCGGCATTGAAACACCGGGTCCTGGGAGCGCCCACTGCTTTCCGCCCACCCGCGCGGGAAACCGGCGGTGGGCGGCCCCTGCCCCAGAAAGCAGCCGGACAAGCGGGACGGGTTCTTGGGCCCTGGGGCCAGAGCGCGCTAGCCTGGGTGGCGCCATGACGATGTACACCGAGTCACTCCGCGCGTTCCTCAAGCCCGTCCTGCCCTACATGGATGACGAGGCCGTGTCGGAAATCATGATCAACGGCCCGACCGACATCTGGATTGAGCGCAAGGGCCGGCTCACGAAAGTGGATGCATCGTTCACCGACGAAGGCCTGCTCGGCGCCGCGCGCAACATGGCCCAGTTCGTCGGCCGCATGCTCAACGAGGAGCGCCCCCGCCTGGACGCGCGCCTTCCGGATGGCAGCCGCATCCACGTGGTGATTCCGCCCATCGCGCGCAAGGGCACCACCATCTCCATCCGCAAGTTCTTCAAGGAGAAGCTGACGGTCCAATCCTTGATGAAGTTCGGGTCGCTCACGCCGCAGATGGCGCGCCTCATCGAGGCCGGCATCGCCACCAAGCTCAACATGCTGGTGGCCGGCGGCACGGGCTCCGGCAAGACGACGCTGCTCAACATCGTGTCGTCGCTCATCCCGGATGAGGAGCGCATCCTCACCATCGAGGACTCGGCCGAGCTCCAGCTCAACCAGTCCCACGTCGTGCCCTTCGAAAGCCGGCCGCCCGACAAGTTCGGCAAGGGCGCGGTGGACATGGGTGATTTGCTCCACTCCGCGCTGCGTCTGCGCCCCGACCGCATCGTCGTCGGTGAGGTGCGCGGCGGCGAGGCCTTCCACCTCATGCAGGCCATGAACACCGGCCACGGCGGGTCGCTGGCCACCACGCACGCCAACACGCCCACGGACACGCTGCGCCGCATCGAGTCGCTGTGCCTCATGTCCGGCGTGGACCTGCCCATGGTGGCCGTGCGCGCCCAGGTGGCCAGCGCCATCAACTTCATCATCTGCTGCGAGCGCCTCCACGACGGCAGCCGCAAGACGATTGCCCTGTCGGAGGTGCTGCCCCTCAACGAGAAGGGCGACTACCGCACCCAGGACATCTTCGTCTTCACGCCCGTCACCAAGGACGAGGACGACCACATCCTCGGCTACCACGCGCCCACCGGCATCATCCCCAACTTCGTCAGCAAGGCGCGCGCGTACGGCTTCCACGACCTGGACGAGTCCTTCTTCGACCCGGCCACCTACGGCCTGCCGCCGCCGCCCACCTTCCACGCGGGCGAGTCGTACTCGGTGCGCTGGGCCCCGTCCCTGAAGCACCGCGAGCAGGGAAGGCCGGACCCGGACCACTTCAAGCAGGAGTGGGCCGCCTTCGAGCAGCGCCTCAAGCAGGACGCCCGCGACGCGAAGGCCGGCAAGGCCGCCGCCGCGCCGCCTCCGCCTCCCGCGCCAGCCGTTCAGGTGCAGGTGCCCGCGAGTCACCCCACCCCGCCGCCCTCGGCGCGCGCCCGGCCGCCGGAGCCTCCGCCGGCCGTGAAGCCCGCAACGCCCGTGGCCCGGCCCGCGGCGCCGCCGCGCCCGCCGCCCGCCATGGACGACGATGCGACGCCGCCGCCCACGCGCAACCCCTTCGCGGAGGCCCCCGAGGAGACGCGCACCGCCATCCCCACCGAGGCCAAGGTCGAGGTCTCCGAGGACCTGCTCGCGGAGGATGACGGCCCCAGCACGGTGCCCCCGCGCCGGCCGCCGCCCTTCACCCCGCCTTCGCGGGCACCCTCACCCAACCTGGCCACCGGCTCACGGCCAGCCCTGGGCGCGCGCCGCCCCCCGCCGTCCCGCCCCGCGCCGGAGTCCGATGAAGACGACGACAGCACCCAGGGCTCGAATGGTGGCTCCGAGAAGACCCAGATTCGCCCGGCCCCGTCGGAGCGGCCCCGGCGCTGAAGCCACACCCCGGCCCGGCGCGTCGGAAACGACCCCGGGCCGGTGGGGCGGCCTCCCACCACACGCGCTCCGCCCCGGCGGGTTTCACCCGAAGCACGAGCGGTGATTCCCGACCTTGCGAGGAGGTCCGGTCGGGGGGAAAGTGATTGGGTGTGGATCTCCCTCCTCGCCGCGCTCACCCTGGCCACCCAGGCACCTGCCGCGGCTCCCCCGCCGCCCCTGTCCGTCCTGGTCGCACCGCCTGACGCGGCGGGAGCTCCCTCCCACGTCGTCGAGTTCGCGCAGGAGCACGTGGCCGAGCAGCTCCGGGCCCGTGGGCTGGTGGTGGTCCGTATCGAGGACATCACCCGCAAGCTGTCCGCGTCCAAGCGCCGCCCGCTGCTGCGCTGCAACCGCACGGCGCCCTCCTGCATCCGCTCGTTGGGCGCCGCGGGGAAGACGGAGCTGGTCCTGGTGACGGAGCTGGGCCAGTTGCTCAGCGGCTATCGCACGGGCGCGCGCATCTACACCGCCAACGACGGCGCGCTCGTCACCGAGCACCTCATCCCCGGCGTGAGCGAGGACCAGTTGCTGGACTCGCTCACCCAATCGATCGACGCGGTGGTGCCCGTGGCGCAGACGGCCCTGCGCGGCCCGCCGCCGGCGCCGCCCCAAGCCGAGCCGCCCCCGCCGCCCGTGGCCGTGGTGGAGGCGAAGCCGCTGGCCCCTGAGCTGGAGCCCGAGCCCATCCGCCCGCTGCGCCGCTGGGCGTGGCTGCCCGCCGCGGGCGGCGTCGCCCTGGCCGGCGTGGGCACCGTCTTCTACCTGCAGGCGGGCGACAAGTACTCGCGGCTCGACAAGGACGGCACGCCGGACGCTCCGCTGGACAACGCGGATGGACTCGCGTCGTCGGGCCGCCGGGCGCAGACCCTGAGCCGGGTGGCCTTTGGGCTGGGCGCGGCGGGGCTCGTCGCGGGCGCGGTGATGTTCCTGCTGCCCGGTGAGCTGCCCGCGAAGGTACAGCCCTCCGCCGCCGTGGTTCCCGGTGGGGGCATGGTGGGCCTGTCCGGGACGTTGCCTTGAATTCGAGGAGAGTCATGCGGAAGACCAGGATGCTCGGCGCCACGGGTACGGCGCTCGTGGCGGCGCTCGGTGCGGGCGCTTGCTACGACTTCGACAGTGCACGGCAGCGCTGCAGCGACGAGGGACGCTGCGAGCCCAACGTCGCCGCCTGTAAGCCCGTCCCCGGCGAGGACCTTCCCGACGACGCCTTCGCCGATACCGACTGTGACGGCGTGGATGGCCAGGCGGACGCGGGCCTCTTCATCGACCCCATGGACGGGGATGACGACGCGGGCGTGGGCACCCGGCAGGCGCCGCTGCGCACCGTGGGCCGCGCGCTGGCCATGCTGCGCGAACTGGATGGCGGCCCGCGCCACCTGTTCCTCGCGGGCGGCGCCTACGACGAGGCGGGCCTGGTGCTGGACGTCCCCGTCTCGCTGCACGGCGGCTATGCCGGACGCAGTGGCGGTTGGCGTCGCGCCGCGAACCGCGTGGCCATGTTCGACGCCGGCACGCTGGGGTTGACGGTGCAGGGACTCCAGGACGCCGGCGTACTGATGGAGTACGTGCAGATCAGCGCCGCCACCGCGACCAGCCCTGGTGAGCCCTCCATCGCCGTGCGCATGCTGGACTCTTCCGGGGTCCGTCTGCGTCACGTCACCCTGGCCGCGGGCGCGGGTGGCCAGGGCGCCCCCGGCGAGGCAGGGGACGCGGGGCTGGGCGGCCCGGACGGAGGCGAAGGGCAGAGCGGAGGCGTCGGCAACTCCGATACGGGCATGGGTGGGACGCCTGTCTCCATCACCTGCCCGGATGGCATCGAACCCACGGGCGGCGTGGGTGTGATTGGCAGCGGCAACGGCTCTCCTGGACGAGATGGTGGCACGGGCGGGCCCGGCGAGACGGGCGGCGCGGGCGGCGCGGGCGGTGATGCGCCAGACGCCGCGTGCTCCGGGCGTGAGTGCGTCTGCAACCCCGCCTCGGGCGAGAAGGGCCAGGGCGGCACGGAAGGAGGCCCCGGTACACCGGGTGACGGCGGCACGGGCATGGGGGTGCTGCGCGACGGGACCTGGACCGCCGACCAGCAAGGCGAGCCCGGCAGCGGCGGCACGGCGGGCTCCGGCGGTGGTGGCGGCGGGTCGGGTGGAAGCTGCAACATCGACAACGTGAGCGTCGCTGGCGGCGGCGGCAGCGGCGCGGGTGGAACGGGCGGCTGTGGTGGTGCGGGTGGCGGCGGCGGTGGCGGTGGCGGCGCGTCCATCTCCCTGCTGCTCATCGGTTCCCAGGCGGCCATGGAGGAAGG
>NZ_VHLB01000057.1:0-55783 GCF_006547365.1 Myxococcus sp. AB056
CGGGCGACAACATCGCCATCGAGGTGGAGCTCATCACCCCTGTGGCCATGGAGAAGGAGCTGCGCTTCGCTGTTCGCGAGGGTGGCCGCACCGTGGGCGCCGGCGTCGTGGCGGAAATCATCGAGTAGCGCAAACCCCCAGTGGCTCCCTGCGTTCCCAATTCCGGGAAATTTCAGGGAGCCGTTGGGAATCATGTTGCACACCCTGGGGCGGGATGGTACACACCGCGCCCCTTCGTTCTGAAGAAACGGCTCTGTGAAATCCAGGGGACGTCGGTCGTAACGCCCTCCCGCGGCAGAGGCAGAGTCCGTTCAAAGAGGTTCTTGCGAATGGCGACACAGAAGATCCGCATCCGGCTGAAGGCGTACGACTCGAAGCTCCTGGACCAGAGCGCGGGTGAGATCGTCGAGACGGCCAAGCGCACAGGCGCGAAGGTGGCCGGTCCGATCCCCCTTCCCACGCGCATCAACAAGTTCACGGTGCTGCGGTCTCCGCACGTGGACAAGAAGAGCCGTGAGCAGTTCGAGATCCGCACGCACAAGCGCCTGCTCGATATCCTCGAGCCCACGCAGCAGACGCTGGATGCGCTGATGAAGCTGGATCTGTCGGCTGGCGTTGACGTCGAGATCAAGTCCTAGGAAGCGGGTGGGCGTTCGAGTGGTTTCACTCCGACCCCCGCGAGGAAAGTGCCATGGCGAAGTTTGACGTTGTCGACCTGGATTTGAAGAAGGTGTCGGAGATTGAGCTCTCCGACGATGTCTTCGGCACCGAGCCGAACGCCCACCTGTTTTACGAGGTGGCGAAGATGCAGCAGATCAACCGGCGCCGCGGCACGGTCGGGGTGAAGAACACCTCGCTGGTCAGCGGCGGCGGCAAGAAGCCCTGGAAGCAGAAGGGCACCGGCCGCGCTCGTCAGGGCTCCATCCGCGCTTCCCACTGGGTGGGCGGCGGTAAGGCGATGGCTCCCAAGGCGCGCGACTACTTCTACCGCCCGCCCCGCAAGGTGCGCCGCGGCGCCCTGAAGTCCGCGCTGTCCCTGCGGGCCCAGGAGAAGACGCTCATCATCCTGGACGGCTTCTCCCTGGATGCTCCGAAGAGCAAGCAGGCCTTCGAGGTCCTCACCAAGCGTCTGAAGCTCCAGAACGCCCTGGTGATTGACGACAAGGGCAACACCAACCTGCACCGCAGCGTGCGCAACCTGGCGAAGTTCGACGTGCTGCCGCCCGAGGGCCTGAACCTCGAGGCCGTTCTCCGGCACTCGCACCTCGTCCTCACGTCCGCGGCCGCGAAGACCCTCGAGGGGGCGCTGTCATGAATCTGAACGACGTCATCAAGGGCCCGCTCATCACCGAGAAGCTGGACAAGGCCCGCGAGAAGTTCCGCCAGTACTCGTTCATCGTCGACCGCAAGGCGACGAAGCACGACGTCGCCCGCGCGGTGGAGACGCTCTTCAAGGTCACCGTCGAGGGCGTGAACACCAACATCGTCCGCGGCAAGATCAAGCGGGTGGGTCGTAGCATCGGCAAGCGGCCCAACTTCAAGAAGGCGGTTGTGACGCTGAAGCAGGGCGACTCGATCGAACTCTTCGAGGGAGGGGCGGCCTGACGCCACGGCGTCGAGCCAGCCTGAGGAACACACCATGGGCATCAAGAAGTACAAGCCGACTAGCGCCGCCCGCCGTCTGATGACGGTGTCCGACTTCGCGGACATCACCAAGGACTCGCCCGAGAAGAGCCTCACCGAGCCGCTCAAGCGCTCCGGTGGTCGCAACGTCCACGGGCACATCACCCGCCGGCACCAGGGCGGCGGCCACAAGCGCCGCTTCCGCGTCATCGACTTCAAGCGCCGGGACAAGGATGGCGTCCCCGCGAAGGTCGTGGCCGTCGAGTACGACCCCAACCGCACCGCCAACATCGCCCTGCTGCACTACGCGGACGGCGAGAAGCGTTACATCCTCGCTCCGGTGGGTCTGAGCGTGGGTGACACGGTGTTCGCCGGCGAAGGCGCGGACATCCGGCCTGGCAACAGCCTGCCGCTGCAGAACATCCCGGTGGGTACAGTCATCCACAACGTGGAGCTGAAGCCGGGCCGTGGCGCCCAGGTCATCCGCTCCGCCGGCACGTCCGGACAGCTGATGGCGAAGGAGGACCGTTACGCGCAGGTGCGTATGCCCTCCGGCACCGTCCGCAAGGTCCTCATCGAGTGCCGCGCCACCGTGGGCCAGGTCGGCAACATCGAGCACGAAATCATCCGTATCGGCAAGGCGGGTAAGAGCCGCTGGCTGGGCATTCGTCCCACCGTCCGCGGTCTGGCGATGAACCCGGTCGACCACCCGCACGGCGGTGGTGAAGGCAAGTCCGGTCAGGGTAACCCGCACCCTGTGTCGCCCTGGGGCAAGAAGACCAAGGGGCTCACCACGCGCACCAACAAGCGCACTGACAAGTTCATCGTGTCCGGCCGCCGCCAGGGCGCGCGCAGCCAGTAAGAGGATTCCATGGCTCGTTCGATCAAGAAGGGTCCGTTCGTCGACGACTTCCTCGTGAAGAAGATCGAGGACATGATCAAGACGAACAAGAAGGCCGTCGTAAAGACGTGGTCCCGTCGCTCCACGATTCTTCCGGAGTTCGTGGGTCACACCTTCGCGGTGCACAACGGGAAGAAGTTCATCCCGGTGTTCGTCACGGAGAACATGGTTGGCCACAAGCTCGGCGAGTTCGCCCCGACGCGTACGTTCGGCGGTCACTCGGCGGAGAAGAAGGTCGCCAAGGCCCCGGGCAAGTAGCCTGGCGCATTGCCTGAGAGCCTGAGGAGAAGACCATGGAGTCGACTGCACATCTGCGTTTCCTGCGCATGAGCCCCCGCAAGATTTCCACCGTTGCGGAGCTCGTCCGGGGCAAGCCTGTTGAGGCGGCCCTCAACATCCTGAAGTTCACCAAGCGCGCCGCGGCCAAGCCGGTGGAGAAGCTCATCAAGAGCGCCGTGGCCAACGCGACTGACAAGTCCAAGGGCCAGGTCGACGTGGACACGCTCTACGTGAAGACCATCTCCGTGGACCAGGGTCCCACCCAGCGCCGGTTCATGCCGCGCGCCATGGGCCGGGCCACCCCCATCAAGAAGAAGACGGCCCACGTCCACGTGGTGCTCGCCGAGGCGAAGAAGTAGGACCCGTCGGGCCCTGCCCGGACGCTTCAAGGAGAATCACGTTGGGACAGAAAGTTCATCCGATCGGGTTCCGGCTTGGTGTCATCAAGACCTGGGACTCCAAGTGGTTCGAGCACAAGAACTACGCGCAGTGGCTCCACGAGGACATCCGCATCCGCGAGTTCGTGAAGAAGTCGCTGAACCACGCGGGCGTGTCGAAGGTGGAGATCGAGCGCGCGGCCAACAAGGTCAAGGTCAACGTCCACACTGCGCGGCCGGGCATCGTCATCGGCAAGCGCGGCGCGGGCATTGAGACGGTGAAGAAGGACCTCCAGCAGTTCACGAAGAACGAGGTCTTCCTCAACATCGTCGAGGTCCGCAAGGCTGAGACCGACGCGCAGTTGGTGGCGGAGAACATCGCCACGCAGCTCGAGCGCCGCATCGCGTTCCGCCGGGCCATGAAGAAGGCCCTGCAGACGGCGATGAAGTTCGGTGCCAAGGGCATCCGCGTGGCCTGCTCGGGCCGCCTCGGTGGCGCGGAGATGGCGCGCTACGAGTGGTACCGCGAGGGTCGCGTGCCCCTGCACACCCTGCGCGCGGACATTGACTACGGTTTCGCCGAGGCGAAGACGACCTACGGCAAGATCGGCTGCAAGGTCTGGGTCTGCAAGGGCGAGGTCCTCCCGGGCAAGGGTGGCCAGGCCCCCATGCCCTCCAACCGGTAATCAGCCCACCCGCGCCGGGCGCTCCCAAAAGGGGCGCCCGGGGCAGGGCGGCGAAGGACAGCGACGATGCTTCAGCCTGCTCGTACGAAGTACCGCAAGATGCACAAGGGCCGCATGCCTGGCAGTGCCCACCGGGGTAGCGACATGACCTACGGTGAGTACGGCCTGATGAGCCTCCAGCCGGGGTGGATCACCTCCCGGCAGATCGAGGCGGCTCGTATCGCGATGACGCGTCACGTGAAGCGTGGCGGCAAGATCTGGATCCGTATCTTCCCGGACAAGCCCATCACCAAGAAGCCCGCTGAGACCCGTATGGGTACCGGTAAGGGTGGCGTGGAGTACTACGTCGCGGTGGTGAAGCCCGGCCGCATCCTCTACGAGATGGAGGGTATGACGCCGGAAGTGGCCACCGGGGCGCTGAAGCTGGCGCAGGCGAAGCTGCCGGTGCTCACGAAGATCGTGAAGCGGGCGGACCTGAGCCTCTAAGGCACCGAGCGGCGGGAGCTGGTCCCCTGGACAGCTTCCGCTCGCATGGAGAGTGAAATGGCGACTGCGAAGGAATTGAAGGAACTGTCGGCGGACGACCTGAAGCAGCGCGCGGCCGAGCTGCGCGAAACGCTGTTCCAGGACCAGCTGAAGCGGCGGACCGGTTCGCTGGACAACCCGGCCGAGCGCACCCAGCACCGACGGGACCTGGCGCGGGTTCTGACCGTGCTGACCCAGAAGACGAAGGCTTAAGGGCTGAACACCCACGACTCCAAGCGCGCTCAGCTGATAGAGGAGCGCGTGCGGCCATCCGGGCGCCAATGCCCGGGTGCATGAGAGACAGTGAGAGAGAAGATGGCTGAAGCGACCGAGACGCAGGCTTCCGAGACTTCCACCCGTGGCCGTCCCAAGACGCGCGTGGGGATTGTCACCTCCAACAAGATGCAGAAGACGGTGGTCGTCACCGTCCAGCGCCGGGCTCCGCACCCGAAGTACGGGAAGATCATGAGCCTGCGCGAGAAGTACAAGGCGCACGTGGAGGATCACGACTACCCCAAGAAGGTCACCATCAACGAGGGTGATCGGGTCCGGATCGCCGAGACCAAGCCCGCTTCGAAGGACAAGCGTTGGCGCGTGGTCGAGGTGCTGGAGAAGAGCAAGAACGTCTAGCACGCATGTCCCTTCCGCGCGGCCGTGAGGCGGCGCGGGATGGTCACCGGCGACAGGAGATTCCCAGATGATTCAGATGACGAGCGTGCTCGACGTGGCGGACAACTCGGGCGCGAAGAAGGTGTTCTGCATCAAGGTGCTCGGTGGTTCGAAGCGCAAGTATGCGTCCATCGGCGACGTGATTGTCGTCTCGGTGCGCGAGGCGCTTCCCAACTCGAAGGTGAAGAAGGGTGACGTGGCCAAGGCCGTCATCGTTCGCACCAAGCGCGAGGTGGGTCGTCCGGACGGCAGCTACATCAAGTTCGACGGCAACTCCGCGGTCCTCATCAACAAGGACATGGAGCCCATTGGTACGCGTATCTTCGGGCCGGTGGCCCGTGAGCTCCGCGCCCGCAAGTTCATGAAGATCATCTCGCTGGCGCCCGAAGTCCTCTGAGAGGACGGCAGGCCGGACGGCGAGCAGCCAGAGAGAGGAAGCCATGCAGAAGCTGAAGGTTGGAGACACGATCCAGGTCATGGCCGGGGCCGAAGCCTCCGAGAAGAACCCGGCGACCAAGCGCGGCAAGGTACTGAAGATCGATCGCGAGGCTGAGCGCGTGACGGTCGAGGGCCTGCGCCTGGTCAAGCGTCACATGAAGAAGACGCCCCAGAGCCCGGAAGGCGGCATCGTCGAGAAGCCGGGCACGATCGCGCTGGCGAACGTGCAGGTGGTTTGCGCCAAGTGCGACAAGCCGACCCGAGTGGGCATCCGTACTGAAGGTGAAGAGGGCAAGAAGAAGCGGTTCTGCAAGAACTGCGACGCCCTGATTGACTAGGTGTCCGCGTTGGTGCATGTATGCGCGCCCTTTGCCCACCCTGGTGGTGGCGAAGGGCGGGCGTGCAGGCATGGAGGGCCCGTGGAGCAACAGGGGCCCTCGCGGTGTTTCCAGGTTCCATACGAAGGACTGATCGGGCGTGCTGGGTCCACGACGGCGCCCCGAAGCAGAGGACAGGACGATGGCTGACGAGAAGAAGGCCGAGCAGAAGGAAAAGAAGGCGAAGCGGGGCAAGAAGGAAGAGGCCAAGAAGGTTGGCTTCGCCGCCAATATCGAGGAAGGCTTGGAGTCCAAGCCGGCCCGTCTGAAGGTCCGTTTCTTCAAGGAAGGTGTTCCGTCCCTCCTGAAGGAGCTGAGCCTGAAGAACCCGATGCAGGTTCCGCGTCTGGAGAAGATCGTCGTCAACATGGGTCTGGGCGAGGCGCTCGCCAACAACAAGATCCTGGAGTCGGCGGTGGAGCAGCTCGCGGCGATCACCGGCCAGAAGCCGATCGTCACGCGCGCCCGCAAGTCCATCGCGAACTTCAAGCTGCGCCAGGGGCAGGCCATCGGTGCCGCCGTCACGCTGCGCGGCGACCGTATGTACGAGTTCATGGACCGCCTCATCACCGTGGCGCTGCCGCGCGTGCGTGACTTCAAGGGCGTGTCCCCCAAGGCGTTCGACGGGAAGGGCAACTACACGCTCGGCGTGCGCGAGCAGATCATCTTCCCTGAGATCAACTACGACCAGATCGAGAAGGTGAAGGGGCTCAACATCAGCTTCGTCACCACTGCTGCCAACGACGAGCAGGGGCTGGCGCTGATGCGTCACTTCGGCATGCCGTTCCGTCAGTAAGCCCTCGAGTCAAGGACCCGACGAAACATGGCCAAGCTCTCCAAGATCGCCCAGGCAAAGCGCAAGCCGAAGTTCTCGGTGCGCCAGTACAACCGCTGCCCGCTGTGTGGCCGGCCGCGCGCGTTCCTGCGCAAGTTCAAGATGTGCCGTATCTGCCTCCGCAACCGCGCTCTCCGCGGTGAGGTCACCGGCGTTACCAAGTCGTCCTGGTAGCCAGAAGGGCAGGGTGCCTGGCGGGCCTCATCGGCCGGCCAGGCACATTGAAGTAGGAAGTTTGTAGTGGCGGTCAGCGCGAACCCCCGGGATGGGCCCGGCAGGCGCGATGGCCGCGAACGCGGGGCGCCCGGTATGGGGCCTCGTTTGGGAAGGTACTCCATGCCGGTCAATGATCCCGTCGGCGACATGCTGACCCGCCTGCGCAACGCTTCGCGCGCGCGTCACGACAAGGTCGTCATCCCCCACTCGAAGCTCAAGCTCGAGATCATCAAGGTCCTCAAGGACGAGGGCTACATCGGCGAGTTCGTGGTGCACGAGCAGACCGTGCAGAACAAGCGCACGGTGTTCCCTGAGATCTCCGTGCAGCTGAAGTACGGTCCGGACCGTGCGCCTGCCATCACCGGTATCCGTCGTGTGTCGAAGCCGGGCCTGCGTCGCTATGCCGCCGCGCGTGAGATTCCGCAGGTGCTGGGTGGCCTGGGTATCTCCATCCTGTCCACCTCCCGCGGCATCATGGTGGATTCCGAGGCCCGCAAGCAGAAGGTCGGCGGCGAGCTGCTCTGCACCGTCTACTAGCCAGCCGCCAGGGTGCGGCGCCCCGTGAGGGAGCGCGCCCCAGGCACACAGGACCGAGGCAACCATGAGTCGGATTGGAAAACTGGCGATCAAGCTCGGCGACAAGACGAAGGCCGTCATCGCCGGCGAGCAGGTGAACTTCGAGGGCCCCAAGGGCAAGCTGTCGGTGAAGCTGCCTGGCAAGGTCAAGGTCGAGATCAAGGACGGCGAGATGACCGTGCAGCGCGAGGATGACTCGCGCGAGGCGCGCAGCCTGCACGGCCTGACCCGGACCATCCTCGCGAACGCCGCGAAGGGTGTGAGCACGGGCTTCGAGAAGAAGCTGGACATTCGCGGCGTTGGTTTCCGCGCCGAGGTGAAGGGCAAGGCCATTCACTTCGCGCTGGGGTTCTCGCACCCGGTGGTGTTCAACCTGCCCGAGGGCGTGACCGCCGAAGTCGACAAGGCGCCGCGCAACGAGGACAGCTTGCCCACCGTGGGCCTGACGCTCCGTTCTTCAGACAAGGAAGCGCTGGGCGCGACGGCGGTGAACATCCGCTCGCTGCGTCCCCCCGAGCCCTACAAGGGCAAGGGCATCAAGTACGCCGAGGAGCGCATCCGCCGCAAGGAGGGCAAGACCGGTACGACCTAGTCGTCCTGTCTTTCCTAAGTGTTCCAAACTCCACCGGGTCCTCGGGACCTGGTGGCATCATCCGGAGGCGGAAGGCCGCATCGCCTCCGGACGGAAAAGGAAGCAGCCATGCCTACGAAGATTGAAGCCCGTCTCAAGAGGAAGAACCGCATCCGCAAGAAGCTGTCGGGTACGACAGAGCGGCCGCGGCTCACCGTGTACAAGAGCCTCAAGCACATCTACGCGCAGGTGGTGGACGACACCACGGGCAAGACGCTCGCGTTTGCCTCGTCGCTGTCCAAGGACCTGAAGGGTCAGGACGAGGGCGACAAGAAGGCGGATGCGAAGCGGGTTGGTGCTCTGATTGCGCAGAAGTGCAAGGCCGCCAACGTCGAAGCGGTGGTGTTCGACCGCAACGGCTTCCCTTATCACGGGCGCATCGCCGCCGTGGCCGACGCCGCGCGCGAGGCCGGGCTGAAGTTCTAAGAATTCGAAAGGAATCCCCCAAGTGGCAACTCCGATCAATCCGAACGATCTGGACCTCACCGACCGCGTGGTGAATATCAACCGCGTGGCCAAGGTCGTGAAGGGCGGCCGCCGTTTCTCGTTCGCCGCCCTGGTGGTGGTGGGGGACGGCGCCGGACACGTGGGCGTCGGCCTGGGTAAGGCCAACGAAGTCCCCGAGGCCATCCGCAAGGGTGGTGAGAACGCGAAGAAGAACCTGTTCCGCGTCCCGCTCGTGGGTCACACCATTCCGCACGAGGTGCTCGGGCACTTCGGCGCTGGCTGGGTGCTGCTGAAGCCGGCCACCCAGGGTACGGGCGTCATCGCCGGCGGCGCGGTTCGCGCGGTGCTGGAGGCGGCGGGCATCCGGAACATCCTGACCAAGAGCCAGGGGTCGCGGAACCCGCACAACGTGCTGAAGGCCACTGTCGCTGGCCTGAAGCTGCTGCGCAGCGCGGAGCAGGTTTCGCGTCTCCGTGGCAAGGACGTCGAGCCGGCGAAGCTCGCCGGGGAGCAGAGGGGCTAGCCCATGGCGCTCAAGGTGAAGCTGGTGAAGAGCTTTGCGGGTGCGTCCAGCGACATGCTGGACACCATCCGTGGGCTGGGCCTGAAGAAGTTCGGTGACGAGCGGCTCCTCAAGGACACGCCTGCGGTTCGCGGGATGGCGTTCAAGGTGAAGCACCTGGTCACCCTGGAAACCGTTTCCGGCGATGCGCCGGCGCCCAAGCGCCGCAAGCCCGCCAAGATTGCCCTGCGGGAGCGGGCGATCGCGTATCAGGCCAAGCAGAACAAGGCCTGAGTCACGAGAGGATCGAGACGATGAGCACTCTGAACAAACTGCAGCGTCCGGCGCGCTCGTGGCACCGCAAGAAGCGCGTAGGCCGCGGCCAGGGTAGTGGTCTTGGCAAGACGGCCGGCCGTGGTGGCAAGGGCCAGAAGGCCCGCACCGGCAACATGCGGTTCGAAGGCTTCGAGGGTGGCCAGAGCCCCCTGCAGCGGCGCCTGCCGAAGTTTGGCTTCACGCCGCCGAACCGGACGGTCTACGCGGTCGTCAACCTGTCGGACCTCGAGCAGCACTTCGATGCCGGCGCCACGGCGGACGTGGAGACGTTGCGCAAGGTCGGCCTGGTCAAGGGCCGCTACCATGGCGTGAAGCTGCTGGCCCGCGGCGAACTGACCAAGAAGGTCACCGTGGTCGTGCACAAGGCGTCTGAGGCGGCGAAGGCGGCCATCCAGAAGGCGGGCGGCGCAGTGGAAGAGATTCCGCTGGTGGCCCACAAGCCGGAGTCCGCGGCCAAGGCGCACGCTGGCAAGGGCGTCAAGGCTCCTCGGCAGCCCAAGGCCTGAGCGTGCCTGGCGCGCATCACTTGCTGGTGGTGCGCGCAGTTTCGCTTGTGTAGGCTTCTGCGCCCCTTTCCCACTCGTGGAACAGGGGCGTTTTGTCGTCCTGGCAGAACCCTCTCGAAGAGGATGGCTACCCCGTGGCTCTGAACGCCTTCGCCAACGTCTTCCGTATCGCTGAGCTGCGCAGTCGGCTCGCGTATACGCTCGCGCTGCTCGCCGTCTATCGCATCGGCATCTTCATCAACACGCCAGGCGTGGACCGTTCGGCGATGAACGCGTTCATGGACGCCCAGAAGCAGTCGGGCGGCCTCGTCTCGCTATTCAACCTCTTCTCCGGCGGCGCGCTGGAGCAGATGTCCATCTTCGGATTGGGCATCATGCCGTACGTCAGCGCCTCCATCATCATGCAGCTGCTCGCCGTGGTCGTACCCAGCCTGGAGCGGCTGCAGAAGGAAGGTGCCGGCGGCCGGCAGAAGATCAACCAGTACACCCGCTACGGCACGATCGCGCTCTCCGTCGTGCAGGGCATCGGCATCTCGCGGTGGCTGGCGTCGCTGGGCCGCTCCGACGGTGGCCAGAGCGGCTTCAACCAGGTGGTCGTCCCCGACGACAGCGCCTGGTTCACCTTCATGACGGTGGTCAGCCTCACGGCCGGCACGGCCTTCATCATGTGGCTGGGTGAACGCATCACCGAGCGCGGCATCGGCAACGGCATCTCGCTCATCATCTTCGCCGGTATCGTGGCGGGCCTGCTCCCGGGCGCGAAGCAGTTGCTGGACCTGACCCGTCAGGACGTCATCTCGATGGCCGAGGTGCTGGCGCTGGTCGTCTTCATGCTCATCATCATCGCCGCGGTCGTCTACGTGGAGCGCGGCATGCGGCGCATCCCCATCCAGTACGCCAAGCGGATGGCGGGGCGGCGGATGTTCGCCGGCCAGGCGACGTACTTCCCGATGAAGGTGAACACCTCGGGCGTGATTCCTCCCATCTTCGCGGGCGCAGTGCTGTCCTTCCCGGCCACGCTGGGAACCTGGTTCCCGTTCCTCCAGGGGTTCCAGCGCGCCATCGAAGGCAACCTGTGGATCTACAACGGGCTGTTCGTCGTGATGGTCATCTTCTTCGCCTACTTCTATACGGCGCTGACGTTCCGGCCGGACGACGTGGCGGACAACATCAAGAAGCAGGGTGGCTACATCCCGGGCATCCGTCCGGGCCGTCAGACGGCGGAGTTCATCGAGCGCGTGCTCAACCGGCTCACGTTCGGTGGTGCCATCTACCTGTCGGTCGTCTGCGTGATTCCGTCGGTCATCAGCGGCTTGCTGGGGGTGCGGTTCACCTTCGGCGGCACGGCGCTGCTGATTGTCGTGGGCGTGGCGCTGGATACGGTGCAGCAGATCGAGGGCCATCTCATCAGTCGTAATTACGAGGGCTTCGCCGGCCCTCGCGGCCCGCGCATCCGGGGTCGGGTGCGCGTGGCGGCCTGAGCCTCCGCGCGGGCGTTCCGGGCGCCTCTCCCCGTCGCGGGGAGGGGCGCCTCGTCGTTCCCAGGCTAGGTGTTGTTCAAGGATATTCGCTGGTGCACACGGAGCGCGCTCGGGGGTTTGAGTCCTACGACTTCCGTGCCTTCCTTCGGAGCTGAGAGGACACATGAACCTGATCCTGTTGGGGCCGCCGAACGCGGGGAAGGGTACGCAGGCGAAGCGACTGTTCGCCGACTTCCAGATCCCCCAGATCTCCACCGGGGACATCCTCCGCAAAGCAGTCGCGGAGGGCACGGAGCTGGGCCGGGTGGCTGGCCCGCTGATGGCCGCCGGGCAGTACGTCCCGGACGACGTCGTGATTGGCATCGTCGAGGAGCGCCTCAAGGAGGCGGACGTGGCCAAGGGCTTCGTCCTGGACGGCTTTCCGCGCACGCCAGGCCAGGCGGACGCGCTGGACAAGATGCTGGGTCGCCTAGGCAAGCAGCTGAGCGCCGTCATCTCGCTCGAGGTGCCGCACGCGAAGCTGGTGGAGCGCGGCTCCGGCCGCCGGGTCTGCCCGGTGGACGGCAGCGTCTACCACGTCTACCAGAGCCCGCCGAAGCGGGCGGGGTACTGTGACAAGTGCAATACCGGGCTTGTCCAGCGCCCGGATGACATGCCCGAGGTCATCGAGAAGCGCCTTCAGAAGTACGACTCGGAGACGGCGCCACTGAAGGCCTTCTATGAGAAGAAGGGCCTGCTCAAGAGCGTGGACGGCGTGGGTGCGCCCGAGGGCATCTACGAGGAGATCAAGGCCGCTGCGGGCAAGGCCTGATCCATCTGGCGGGTGGGGTACCGGCCTGGCTGGTACCTCCTCGCCGGTTCGTCGCTTCAGCGACGGAGCTTGCTTTCGCTGGACATGGGGAGCTCCGGCCTGGGGGATCTGGACTCCCGTCAAGGATGGGCGCATTTTCACCCCGCCGGGAGAGCACCCGCTCCAGGTGTGGGCCTTGACGTGGGTCTCACAGATTGAGTTGATTTTCCCATGACTGCGGGTGAAGTAGCCCGCTGTTATGAGGGGTTAGTAGGAAACCAAGTTTTGCAGTCGCGCGACGCTTGCCACTTGCGGACCAAAGTGCTATCCCGCCGCGCTTCCAAGAGGTTCGTGGTCCGGGGAAGAGAGTCTGACGCTTGCCGAAGGATGATTCCATCGAAGTCGAGGGGACCGTGATGGAGCCCCTCCCGAACGCGATGTTCCGCGTGGTGCTGGACAACGGCCACAAGGTGCTCGCGCACATCTCGGGCAAGATGAGGATGCACTTCATCCGCATCCTCCCGGGTGACAAGGTGAAGGTCGAACTGTCTCCGTACGACCTGACGCGCGGGCGGATCACGTACCGGGCGAAGTAGTAGGGTGCACCCGCCTGGGAATGGCGGGCCGCCCGTTGGGCTTTTCTTTAGCTGAGGAAGGAAGTTCGCTCCAATGAAGGTACGGGCGTCCGTCAAGAAGATCTGCGACAAGTGCAAGATTGTTCGCCGTAAGGGAATCGTGCGCATCATTTGCGCCTCCAACCCCCGGCACAAGCAGCGCCAGGGCTAACGGCCAAGCGGCCGTTGGCTTCAGACCAACTCCACTTAAGAAGGAAGACCGAAGATGGCTCGTATCGCCGGCATCGATCTGCCGCCCAACAAGCGCGCGGTGATCTCGCTCCAGTACATCTACGGGATCGGCAACAAGTCCGCGCAAGACATCATTGCTGCGGCGGGCATCGATCCCACGACCCGGACCAAGGACCTCACCGAGGAGCAGGCCCGCAAGATCCGCGAGATCATCGAGGCCAGCTACAAGGTGGAGGGCGACCTCCGGCGCGAAGTCACCATGAACATCAAGCGGCTGATGGACCTGGGTTGCTACCGGGGCCTTCGTCACCGCAAGGGCCTGCCGGTTCGTGGCCAGCGGACCCACACCAACGCGCGTACCCGCAAGGGTCCGAAGCGGGGCATCGTCCGGGCGAAGCCGGCAGCTCCGGCCCGGTAAACGCAGCGCTGGCCCGTAAGGTGCCGGCGTCGATCACCTCCTCCCAGGAGCAGCAATTCACATGGCTGACGAGATCAATACTTCGGCTGCGGCGTCCACGGGCGCCGAGGGCGAGGCCCCTGCCGCGAAGAAGTCGAAGCGCAAGGGCAAGAAGAGCATCCTCAACGGCGTGGTCCACATCCAGTCCACGTTCAACAACACCATCATCACGATCACGGACGTGTCCGGGAACGTGATCTCCTGGTCGTCCGCCGGGGCGCGTGGCTTCAAGGGAAGCCGCAAGTCCACCCCGTTCGCGGCGCAGGTGGCCGCTGGCGACGCCGCGGCGAAGGCGATGGAGCACGGCCTGAAGAACGTGTCCGTGTTCGTGAAGGGCCCGGGCGCGGGCCGCGAGTCGGCGCTGCGCGCGCTGGCGGCCGCCGGTCTGAAGATCAACCTCATCCGCGACGTGACGCCCATCCCGCACAACGGATGCCGTCAGCCCAAGCGTCGCCGCGTCTAACCCCTTCGTCAGGGCTGCCCTTGCACCTTGGTGTGAGGGCGGCTCCAGATCACCTCTAAGGACCTCTCAATGGCTCGTTACACTGCCAGCGCCTGCCGTATCTGCCGGCGCGAAAACCTGAAGATGTACCTCAAGGGCGACCGTTGCTACACGGACAAGTGCGCCATTGAGCGCCGCCCCTATCCCCCGGGTCAGCACGGCCAGGGCCGCGTGAAGTTCTCCGGCTACGGCGTGCAGCTGCGCGAGAAGCAGAAGGTCAAGCGCATGTACGGCCTGCTGGAGAACCAGTTCCGCGGCTACTACCACCGCGCGTCCGCCGCCAAGGGCAAGACGGGTGACAACCTCCTGCAGCAGCTGGAGCTCCGTCTGGACAACGTGGTGTTCCGCATGGGCTTCGCGGACACGCGCAACGAGGCGCGCCAGCTGGTGCGTCACGGTCACTTCCAGGTGAACGGCCGCAAGGTGAACATCCCCTCGTTCGCCGTGAAGCCGGGCACCGCGGTGGAGGTGGTGGAGAAGAGCCGCAAGGTGCTCCGCATCTCCGAGGCGCTGGAGACGGTGGACCGCCGTGGCGTTCCGCAGTGGATCTCCCTGGACAAGAAGGCGTTCAAGGGCACGGTCACCACGGTTCCGAACCGTGAGGACCTGACGATGCCCATCTCCGAGCAGCTCATCGTCGAGCTCTACTCGAAGTAAGCACGCTGGATGTCGCAGTGGACGCCCTGGCCGACGAGGCCGGGGCGTCTTGCTTTCAAGCAGTTGCAGTCCCCGCGTGCGCATCCTCCCGCCAGGCCGGTGGGTAAGTCGGTGGTGCGGCACGAACCGAGGAGCGGTACACCATGGCTGATACGTTCGTTGCGAAGAACTGGCGTGACCTGATCAAGCCCCGTCGCATGGAGGTGGATCAGGACAGCGCGACCCCCACCTACGGCAAGTTCGTCGCGGAGCCGCTCGAGCGCGGTTTCGGTACGACGCTGGGCAACTCGCTCCGCCGGGTGCTGCTATCGTCGCTGCAGGGCGCCGCCATCACCACCGTCAAGATTGAAGGCGTGGACCACGAGTTCACGACCATCCCCGAGGTGTCCGAGGACGTCACGGACGTCGTGCTGAACCTGAAGGAAGTCCTCCTTCGGATGCACACGAACGAGACGAAGACGCTCCGCATCGAGGCGGAGGGCCCCAAGGAGGTCAAGGCCGGTGACATCATCACCGACCCGGACACCGAGATCCTCAACCCGGGCCACCACATCTGCACAATCTCCGAGGGTGGCAAGCTCCGCATGGAGCTGACCTGCCGCCGCGGCCGTGGTTACACGCCGGCCAACGTGAACAAGGTCGCCGGTTCGCCCATCGGCACCATCCCCATCGACTCGCTGTTCTCGCCCATCCGCAAGGTGAACTACCAGGTCACCAACGCGCGCGTCGGTCAGGTCACGGACTTCGACAAGCTGTCGCTCGAGGTCTGGACGGACGGCTCCGTGTCCCCGCAGGACGCGGTGGCGTACGCGGCGAAGATCATCAAGGAGCAGCTCACCGTCTTCGTGAACTTCGACGAGACGGAGGAGCCCGTCGTCGCCGAGGCGCCGAAGGAAGAGGCGAAGCTGAACGAGAACCTGTTCCGCTCGGTGGATGAGCTCGAGCTGTCGGTCCGCTCGGCGAACTGCCTGCAGCAGGCGAACATCAAGTCCATTGGCGACCTCGTGCAGCGCACCGAGGCCGAGATGCTCAAGACGAAGAACTTCGGCCGCAAGTCTCTGAAGGAGATCAAGGAGATCCTCGCGGAGATGGGCCTGTCGCTGGGCATGAAGCTGGAGAACTGGCCGCCGAAGCAGGCGCCGGCTCCCGCGCAGCCGAAGGCGTAGTAGGGTTCACGCAGGGCCTCCCCACGCGGCCGCGGTACGGCGGTCAGCGGCGCGAGGGGAGGGGGCTGGGACGTCTTCCGGTCCAAATGACAGCGGCGGGCCTCGTGCCGGGTCCGCCCATCCCACCCGGTACCTGATACGGCCGGAGTGGTGGAGTCCTCACCAGGACTCCGGAGCACGACGATGCGCCATAAGGTCGGACAGAGGAAGCTTCACCGCAGCACGAGCCACCGGCTCGCGATGCTCAACAACATGGTGACCTCGCTGCTGGAGCACCAGGCCATCCGCACCACGCTTCCCAAGGCCAAGGAGGCCCGGAAGATCGCGGAGCGGATCATCACCCTGGGCAAGCGTGGCGGCCTCGCCAACGTTCGCCTGGCGGCCCGTACGGTCAAGGACCGCGACGTGCTGCAGAAGGTGTTCGGCGAGTACAAGGACCGGTACGCCAGCCGTCCCGGTGGCTACACCCGCATCGTTCGGCTCGGCTTCCGCCGGGGCGACGCCGCGGAGATGGCCCTCCTGGAGCTCGTGGACCGGCCGGAGAAGGCCGCTCCCGTCGACACCGAGGCGGCTGCGCCTGCGGAAGAGACGAAGGCGGAGTAGTCCAGCACGGACTGCATACCTGGCCCCTTCGTGAGAAGGGGCTGGGAGCAACGCGAGGGCGCGCTTCCGAGAGGAAGGGCGCCCTTCGTGTTTCCACGGCGGACTACCGCTGCGGCTTGTGAATGCGCTCCCAGGCGGCGTTGAGGTCCTCGGTGAGGTCCGCGCTGTCATCCCGGCTGCGCATCTGGATGGACTGGAAGCGGAGGTCCGCGGGCGCGGCGCCGCTGGAGCCCATCAGTTGCTTGGGAGTGATGGTGATGAACTCACCTGGGGCCACCGTCAGCACCGCCGCCTGGTACTGCCCGTTGACGGTGAGGGTGACGTCGTACCAAGGCTCCTTGCTCTCGTTCCAGATGGTGACCGAGGGCCGGTCCAACCTGTCACTGAGCACCAGGCGCGCGTCCATGTCCCCCTTGCGCACCGTGCTGCCCGGGCACGCAATGGCCAGGCTCGTCACCGTCATCACCAGCCAGCCGGCGATGATGGACGCCTTGTATTTGAAGAAGCGGTCGCTCCGTCGGAAATCCGCGACCAGCTCCTTGAGGATGGAGAGGCCATTGAGGAGGTGGTTTGACGCATCTCCTGCCAGGCGCTTCCCCAGCGGTCCGTCTGGCTTCTCCTTCAGGAGCGGCTCGGCGCGCGCGGCGGACATCACCCGCAGGTTGGACTGGCTGGGTGCGCGCGGCATGCCGGGGTTCGTCGGCGTGCGCGGCTGAGAGCCAGACGGAGACGCCGCCCGAGGAGGCTGCGTTCCAGGCTGGGGGGGCTTGCGACCGTCGCTCATCGGACAACGAGTGTAGAGGGCTGGGCCCGTGGATGGCTACTGTGCCTTGAGTTGCTGAAGCGCGCGTGACGCCACCGCGTTTTCAGGCTGGGTCTCCAGCACCTTCATCAGCCAACGCTCAGCCTCGCTGGCCGCTGTCTTCCGCGCTTCGGGGCGCGAAGCCTTCATCGCCTGCTCCGTGTAGAGCAACCCCAGCCGCAGGCTGAACTCCATGTTCTCCGGGTCCTTTTCGACCACGCGGCGCAGCTCGCGCTCGGCGGCGGCGAAGTCACCCTCCAGTTGGTACACGAGCGCCAGCTTGCCTCGCATCGCCACGGCTTCCGGTGCCAGGGCGGTGGCCACGGTGAAGGACTCGCGGGCGGCCGTGAGGTCCCTGCGCTCCAGGTGGATGTCACCCAGGTGGAACCACGCGGTCTCCAGCAGTGGATGGAGCGCCACGGCTTTCTCGAAGGAGAGGCGGGCCGCGTCGGGGCGCTGGCGCGCCAGGTAGAGCTCGCCCAGATAGAAGTGGTTCTTGCCGTCGCGGGGGGCGCGTTCGATGGCCTGCTTGAACTCATCCACCGCGCGACCCGCGTCATCCAGGCGTTGGTAGGCCAGGCCCAGCAGGGCATGCACCACCGCGACGTCCGGGTAGTCGAGCAAGATCTCCTCGAAGGCGAGGATGGCGTGCTGGGGCGCATCCAGGTCCTTCAGGTAGCGCATGCCTTCTTCCAGCTTGGCCTCGGCGGCCTTGGGGAAGCCGGAGAACGGATCCGCGATCTGCTCCATCAATGCCCGCGCGGTGGTGACCTCGGCCGGCGTGGGCTGGCCCCGCACCACCGTGCCCAGGGCTTCCACGGCTCCGGGCGCGTCTCCCGTGCGGTGCAGCGCCTTGGCCAACGGCAGGCGCCAGGCGGTGCGGGCTGGCTCCAACGCCGTGGCGCGCCGCAGGGGGCCGAGCGCCTCCGTGTATTGTTCGGACTCCAGCTGCGCGAGCCCCAGCCGGTAGTGGAACTCCGCGGTGTCCGGTGCCAGGGTCGCGGCGCGCTCGAAGGCGGCGACGCTGGGCGCCCCCGCGTCGCGAGCGCGTGAGAAGAGGGCGAGGCCCAGCATGTACTGGTCGACCGCGCGCTCACCCGCCGCGATTCGCTTCTGGAGCTCCGCGATCCACGCGTCCGTCTGCCCCGCCTTCACGTAGGCCTCGGTGAGCGAGCGCGCCACGTCCAGGTCGTCCGGCGTCTGCCGGTGCAGGTCCGTCAGCAGCCCCAGGGCCTTCGTGGGCTGGTGCTCGTCCAGGTAGGCCCGCGCCTGGGAGAGCGGATCGGTGGGGCGCGCCTTGGCGGAGTTGGAGGAGGTGGTGCTGCAACCAGTCAGGAGGCCGACGCCGAGTACCGCGGCGCGAATCCAGGGACGGGAACGGAGGTGGCGAATGGTCATCTCGGAGAGGCGTCTCAGGTGGAGGAGAGGGCTCGGGCGCTCGCGTCGCTGACGCCCTCGGCGCCCGCGGCGGCCACGGCGTCATCCACGTCGCCGCCCTTGCCCCCGAGGGACAGGCTGTCCGCGATGATGACGGCGCGGACGGCTCGGGCCAGCCCTTCGCGGTCGTTCTCGGCGAACGCGGTCGTGTCGATGGGCTGGCCAATCTTCACGCGGATGGGACCGGGGGTGATGTTCCAGGTTGACTTGGGCATCAGGTCGCCAGAGCCCTCGATGGTGACGGGGCAGACGGGGACGCGGGCCTTCAGCGCCAGGGCGAAGGGGCCCTTCTTGAAGGGCAGGACGCGGCCGTCCGTCGAGCGGGTGCCTTCCGGATACAGGAAGATGCTCGTGCCGCCGCGAATCTTGGCCGCTGCCGCGTTGAGCGAGGCGATGGCCTTGGAGCGGTTGGACCGGTTGATGAAGACGTGGCCCGCGAGCGCCAGGTACCAGCCGATGAGGGGCACCCACTTGAGCTGCGTCTTGGCGACGTAGCGGAAAGGGATGGGGACGGCCAGGAAGTGCGCCGGGATGTCGATGGTGGACTGGTGGTTGGCCACGTAGATGGTGGGCCGATTCGGGTCCACGTTCTCCTGGCCGATGATTTCCAGCTTCGCGCCTCCTGCCCACAGCAGCACGGGCGACCAGAGCTCGCGCGCCACCCAGATGGAGCGCGATGGGTTGAGCGTGAGCAGCATCGCCAAGAGGGCAAGGGGGAAACAGAAGAGCGTCCAGACGCCCGCCACGAAAATGCAAAAGAGCTTGCGCATCCCTCAGCCCGCCTCCTGGGGGCCGATGTTCAGAGCCGGAAGGTGCCCGGGCCCGCGGGCTTGCCCGCCGAAGCTCCCTGGCCAGGCGGTCAGGCGGCGACTCCCACGAGGGAGGACGGCGGCACCTGTCACGCGTTGAACGGGACGACGGGGGGGCATGCACTTCTTCTACCACGTCCTACCTACACGTTGTTTCTGGTGCGCGTCGCTCGGCGGGGTTACAAGCAGGGGTGGTGTGGCCAGGAAAAAGTTCATCGCCATCGCGGGCAACATCGGCGCCGGAAAGACGGAGCTGACGTCCTTCCTCTGCCGGAAGTACGGGTTGACGCCCTCTTTCGAACCCAACGACCAGAACCCTTATCTGGCGGACTTCTACAAGGACATGAAGACGTGGGCGTTCCGCTCACAGCTCTTCTTCTTGACGCACAAGTTCCGCTTGCACCGGGAGCTGGAGCGCACCTCCGGGACGGTGCTTCAGGACCGCACCCTCTATGAGGACGCGGAGATTTTCGCCAAGAACCTCCACCGGCAGCGGCTCATCGACAAGCGGGACTGGAAGACGTACTGCGAGCTGTACGAGACGATTTCGGAGTCGTTGCGGCCCCCCGACCTGATGATCTACCTCCGCTGCCCTGTGCAGACGATTCGTGAACGCATCCGCATCCGTGGCCGGGCCATGGAGCGGGACATCCCCACCCGCTACCTGCAGCGCCTCAATGCCCTCTATGAGGAGTGGTTCGAGGGCTACCGCCTGTCACCGGTGCTCGTGCTTCCCACGGACAAGCTCGACTATTTGACCAACCTGGTGGACCGCGTGGACCTCTTCCGGCAGATCGAGAAGCACCTGTGATGGAGGTCTACCTGCTGGCGACGGAGCAGGAGGGCCCGGCTCCCCTCGATGCACTGCGCGCGTCCTTCGCGAACGATGAGGTGGAGTTCACCCCGGACGCGGACGGCGAGGGGTTCACCCTGCGGGCGGACGGCTCCGAGGTGCTGGTGCGCCTGACGCGGGGCTCCGAGGGACTGCCGCGCTTCCGCAAGGAGGTGTTCAGCGGCAGCCCGGAGGCCTTCGAGCGGCTGGGGCGCGCCAAGGCCTACTACCATCTGTCCGTGGAGCCGGGCGGGGCGCAGCCCACGCTGCCTGTCTTCGAGGCCCTGTGGGCCGTGCGCACGCTGCTGGAGCACGTGCAGGGCGTGCTGGTGGACCTCACCGCCTTCAAGCTCCACGAGCCCGACGACGTGGCGGAAATCACGGAGCTGGATTTCGACATCCGCGACCATGTCCACCTCCATGCCGTGGAGGCGACGGAGGGGGACACGCCCCTGTGGGTGCACTCGCACGGGATGGAGAAGTTCGGGGCCCGGGACCTGGAAATCTTCCACCTGGCCGAGAAGGACCTGCTGGCCGCGGAGAGCTTTCTTCACGAGCTGTGCACCGACCTGGCCTTTGGACAGGGGCCGGCGCTGCGCACTCAGGTAGGCACCAGCGAGGGGCAGGTCTTCACGCTCGTGCCCTCGGAAGAGGCCCGCGCCAACCTGCTGGGCGTTCCCCTGGACACCTTCGAGGGCCATGAGGGGCTCTTCCTCACCGTGGTGTCCCCGCTGGGCCGGCACAACACGTCCCAGCTCCTGGCGCCCTATCGTGAGCGCTTCGAGAAGGAGCCGGAGGAGCAGACCCAGGCCATGCGGCGGGAGGCCCAACTGGTGCTCCCGTCCTTCCTGGCGCGCTTCCAGCGCAAGGGCCTGATGGAGCCGCTCACCTTCCTGGTGCGTGCTCCTTTCGACACCCATCCCGAAGGGAACACCGTCACGGAGAACCTGTGGCTGGAGGTCATGGGCCGGGATGAGGGCTCCGTGGTGGGCAAGCTCGTTGATGGCGCGGTGCATACAACCGAGTGGCGTAAGGGTGCCCACGTGGAGGTCGCGGAGACCCAGGTCAACGCGCTGGCCATCAGCCGGGAAGGCCGGGCGCTGGACGAGCGGGAACTCCGTGAACTCCTGAACGCCGAACGGCCGATGTAGCAAGCGGCGCCGGGGGCCTTGCCCAGCCATCGCGGGGCGCTAGGCTCCGCGCCCCATGCCCGCCCTCCTGCTGCTCACCGGTCCTTCCGCGGGGCGTCGTCACGACGTACTCGCGGAGGCGACGATTGGCCGCAGTCCATCGTGTGAAATCCCGCTGGATGACCATCAGGTCTCCCGCAAGCACGCGCTGATTTCCGTTCTGGACGGGCTGGCGCGCATCCGCGACTTGCGCTCGCGCAACGGGACGTTCGTCAACGGCGAGCGCCTCGTGGATGAGGTGGTGCTCAAGCCCGGTGACCAGGTGCGCGTGGGCGTGACGACGGCCCTCTTCGAGCCGCCCCCGGTGACCCTGGTGGCCGACGGGCCGGAGAAGATGGGGCAGGTGCCCATCGAGGAAGTGCTGCCTCACGTGGGCGCGGCGGCGGCGATGTACTCGGCGGGCATTGCCCTGCTGGGCGCGACGAGTGGCGCCCTGGTTCTGCGGCGCCTGGCGGATGAGGTCGCGCACGCACTCAATGCCGACCGCGCGGCCGCACTGCTAGGCAGCAGTGATGGCTTGCTCACCGCGGCGGTGGCGGGCGCGGATGCGCTGACGATGCCGCGTGCGCTGGCGCAGGCCGCGCTGGAGCGCAAGGAGCTGGTCCAGACGGATGACGTCCTCTGCGCGCCCCTGGTCGCCTCAGGCGGCATGCCCTTCGGCGTGCTGTACGTGACGCGGGCGGAGCCGAAGTTCAGTGAGGGCGAGGGCCAGTTGCTCGCGGCGCTGGGACGGTTGGGGGGCGAGGCCTACACCACCGTGCGCTCCCGCGTAGATGCGGAGCCGCCCGTGGCCGCGCTCTCCGGGACGTCCCGGCCGCTGCGGGCCTTGCTGGAGCTGGCGCGCCGGGTGGCCGCCAGCGCCGCGCCGGTGGTGATTCATGGCGAGCCGGGCGTGGGCAAGGCGCTGCTGGCGCGCTTCGTCCATGCGCGGTCGCCTCGGGCCCTGGGGCCTTTCATCGTGGTGGACTGCCGGGAGCCGGCCGACGCCGTGGAGGAGGTGCTGTTCGGCAGGGCGAGCGGGCCCGGGCAGCCGCCTGTCGTCTCCGCGCTGCTGCGCGCGGATGGGGGCTCGCTGGTGCTGCTCCACGTGGAGTCGCTCGCGCGGCCTGCTTCGGAGCGGTTGGCGAGGGCCCTGGCGCGCCGTTCAGCGCCCGCGCGGCAAGGTGGCGAGGAGCCCGTGGACGTGCGGGTGCTGGCCACCGCGCCCGCGTCGGTGTCGTTGCTGGCGGCGCGCGGCGACGTGGAGGCCTCGTTGGCTCGGGCGCTGTCGGGCTTCGAGCTGGATGTCCCGCCCATCCGCGAGCGGCGTGCGGACGTGCTGCCGCTCCTGGAGCAGTTCTCGGCGCGCGCGGCCCGCCGGATTCGCAAGGAGCCACCGACGCTCAGTCCCGAGGCCCGGCGCCTGCTGACGGAGTACGGGTGGCCGCAGAACCTGCGGGAGCTGGAGCTGGTGGGGGAGCGCCTGGGCCTGCTGTACGCGGCGAGCCGAGTGGGCGCGCTGCAACTGCCCCCGGAGTTCCAGGAGGGCGGCGACGAGGGCGCGAAGACGTTGCAGGGACGCGTGGCCCGGCTGGAGCGGGATGCCATCGCCGAAGCCCTGCGCGAGGCGTCGGGAAAGAAGGTCCGCGCCGCGGCGTTGCTCGGCATCAGCCGCCCCACGCTGGACAAGAAGATTGAGGAGTACGGGCTCGCGGTGGAGCGGGGACGCCGGGAGTGAGTCAGGCCCTGGCGCCTACGACTTCCGCCGGCTGAGCAGCACGCCGGAGAGGACGAGCCCCGCGCCGAGCACCTGCGTCCAGGTGGGCCGCTCTCCACGCACGGCCCACGCCGTGAGGGCGGCCACCACGGGGATGCCCGTGTTGTAGAGCCCCGCGCGGCTGCTGCCCACCTTCTGCACGGTGCGGCCCCAGATGAAGTACGCGAGCACCAGCGGCACCAGCGCCGAGTACACGACGCCCGCCCAGGCGCCGGCGCGGATGTTCTCGGTCTCCAGCCGCAGCAGCTCGGGCACGCCCACGAGCACCACGCCCGGTGCGCCCGTGAGCATGCTGATGGCGGTGATGCGCAGCGCGGACACCTCCGGGCCCACGGTGCGGATGCCCACCGTGTAGATGGCCCAGCAGAGGCTCGCGCCGACAATGAGCCCGTCGCCGAGCAAGGACGCGCCATGTTCGGAAGCGCCGCGTCCCCCCAGCACCAGCAGCATCCCCACCACGCCCAGCGCCAGTGCCGCGATGAGCGGGCGGGTGAGCCGATCCACGCCGAACAGGGCGCCAAGCGTGGCCACCAGCACCGGCGTCACCGCTGTCAGCATCCCGCTGTTCGCCACCGAGGTGTTCGCCAGGCCGACGATGAAGCACACCTGGTACACGGTGTTGCCCACCAGCCCGAGCCCCAACAGCTTGAGGAACACCGGGCGCGGAAGCGGCTTCCAGCCTTCGACGCCGAGGAGTAGCGCGCCCATGGCCAACGCCGCGATGGTGAAGCGCAGCGACATGAAGGCCAGGGGAGGGAGCGTCTCCATCGCCTCCTTCACCACCGTGTAGTTGGTGCCCCAGGCAATCACGACGCCGACGATGGCCAGGTCGGACGCGGAGATGCCGCGTGAGGGGACAGGCACAACGGCGGTGGTGGGCGTGGACACGGCGGCAGGGGAATAGGCCCGAGGGGCTGCGCGCGCAAGCCGACGTTTGAAGCCGGGCATGCTAAACGCCTGGGCATGGACCTACGCTTTTCGGAAGAGGTGCGCCGCGCGCTCAAGGCCGGCCAACCGCTGGTGGCCCTGGAGACGAGCGTCGTGGCCCAGGGCCTTCCGTATCCAGACAACCTGGCCGCGGCCCGAGCGTGCGAGGAGGCCATCCGCCGCGCTGGCGCCGTTCCCGCCGCCACCGCCATCATCGACGGGCAGCTGTGCGTCGGGCTGGAGGAGCCGGAGATGCGCCGGCTGGCGGAGGGCAAGGAGCGTCTGCTCAAGGTGGCGTCCCGAGACCTGGCTGTCGCCATGGCCACGCGCGCCACGGGAGGCACCACCGTGAGCGCCACGTGTGAGATGGCCGCCGCCGCGGGCATTCGTGTCTTCTCCACCGGTGGCATCGGAGGTGTGCACCGTGGGGCGTCGGAGCACTTCGACATCTCCCAGGACATCGCCGCGCTGGCGCGCTTCCCCGTCGCCGTGGTGTGCGCGGGCGCCAAGTCCGTGTTGGACCTGCCCAAGACGATGGAGCTGCTCGAGACGGCCGGCGTGCCCGTCATCGGCGTGGGGACGGACGAGCTGCCGTCGTTCTACAGCCGGGGTTCTGGCATCCCCCTGGAGCACCGCGCGGATGACGTGGACACGGCTGCCCGCATCGCCCGCGCCCGCTTCGAGTCGCTGAAGCAGGGTGGGGTGCTCTACACCGTGCCTCCGCCCGAGGAGACGTCCCTGCCTCGCAACGAGGTGGAGTTGCACATCGCCGCGACGCTCGCCGACGCGGACCGGCAGGGCATCCGCGGCAAGGCCGTGACGCCCTTCCTCCTTTCGGAAATGGCGAAGCGCACCGGGGGCAAGACGCTCAAGGCCAACGTGGCGCTGCTCACCAACAACGCGCGCTTCGCCGGTCAGCTCGCCGTGGCGTACGCACGCGCGAGCTGAGTCCCCGGACGCGGGCCGCCGCTACCGCTGGAACCAGCGCACCAGCTCTTCCAGCTCGCGGCGGTCCACTTCGTCGAAGGCGTTCTTGTGCTCGGAGTCGATGTCGAGCACGGCCAGCAGCTCCCGGTTGCGGCCGAACACCGGGACAACGATTTCCGATGCCGAGCGCCCGTCACAGGTGATGTGGCCCGGGAAGGCGTGGACGTCCGCCACCACCACCGACTCGCCCTTCGCCGCGGAGGTACCGCACACGCCCTTGCCGAACGGGATTTCCAGGCACCCGAGCGTGCCTTGGTAAGGGCCCACCCTCAGCAGCCGGCCCGGCGTGACGACGCGGTAGAATCCCGTCCACAGGTGACCGAAGGCGTGGTGCAGCAGGCAGCTCATGGTGGCCATGCCGGTGATGTCGTCATCGATGCCCTCGAGCACCGCGCGCACATGCTGCTTCAGCTCGGCGTAGGCTTCGGCCTTGGGCATGCCGCGCAGATCCAGGGTGACTTCCGCCATGATGGGACCTCGCAAGGCGACCTCCCGCGAGCACCAGGCCCCGGTAGGGTCAGCGTCCCATCCATAGCTTGATTCGCTTTCCGCCGCACAGGAGCCGACATGGATTCGCTCATCCTCGATTCGAATACCTGGCTGCTCGTTCTCACGGGCGCGGGAGTCTCCGCTGAAAGCGGAGTCCCCACCTTCCGCGGGATGAGCGGACTCTGGGAGGACCAGCCCGTGGAGGCCGTGGCGTCGCCGGAGGGCTTCCGGAAGGACCCGGCGCTGGTGTGGCGCTTCTACTCGGAGCGCCGCAAGGCCGCCGCCGCCGTCCACCCGAACCCGGGCCACGAGGCGCTCGTCGCCTGGGAACGCCACCTGGGGGACCGCTTCCTGCTCGCCACCCAGAACGTCGATGGCCTGCACACGCGCGCTGGAAGTCAGCGGGTGGTGGAGATGCACGGCAACCTCTTCAAGACGCGCTGCAGCCGCTGCGAGCGGCCCCCGTTCGAGGACGCCACCGTGTACCCCGCGGGGGTGGTGCCCGAGTGCGACGCGTGTGGGAAGCTGCTGCGGCCCCACATCGTCTGGTTCGGCGAATACCTGGACCCGGCGGACATCCAGCGCATCGAGGACTTCTCGCTGCGGGCCGCCACCTCGGGTGGACGCTTCGTCTTTCTGGCGGCGGGGACCTCTGGCGCCGTGTACCCGGCCGCTGGAATCGTGGACCAGGTGCGCAAGGCGGGAGGGAAGACGTGGCTCGTCAACCTGGACCCGGCGGAGAACTCCAGCCGCTTCGAGCACCGCATCGTGGGCAAGAGCGGGGAAGTCCTCCCGACCCTCGCGAAGCTCGCCTGACGCGGGTGTCGGAAGGACAGGGGGCACCGCGGCGCTTCCGCGTGCCCCCTGAGGGACTATTCGAAGACGGAGATGTCAGGCCCGGACGGGCTCGCCGGCTTCGGCGGGGGGCGCGGCGAACGTCCGGGAGCCGCGGCTCGCACGGGCTCCAGCACCACGTTCGCCGTCTGCGTATCCCCGGCCACCCGGCGCAGGTTGAGCGTGAGCTCCTTGTCTTGGTGTCCCGGCAAGCGGAAGCTGAAGGAGTGCACCTTGTCGCGGCGGAGCTGGAGCTTCGTGGGCGTGGTGCCCACCATCTCCTCGCCTTCGTAGATGGATGCGCCGGACGGCGTCGAATCGAGGCTCACCGTGAGGACGGGCGCCTCCTCGGGCGTTCCCGTCGTGGCGGTCGCGGTCTGCGTCGTGGCCGGTGGGGCGTCGCGGGGGACGTTCACCACCACCGGCGTCGTGGGGGCGCTGCCGCCCGGGGTGCCCAGGACCACGGCCGCGCCAATGCCCAGCAGGACCAGCGGCACGGCGACCAGCGCCACCTTCTTGCCGGTGGACATGCCCTCCGGCTCGGGAGGCGGGGGCGGCGGCGCGGACCGGGATGTCTGCGAGCGGATGCGGCTGGGAGAGGACGACGAGCTGCTCCCGCCGCCCTGGGACCTGGCGACGACGACGTTGGACGGCGTGGAGCCCCGGCCCAGGGTCGGCGCGGCGCCCACCCGCGAGGAGCGGATGCCGCTCTGGCTCCCCTGACGGCTGGAGCGGCTGCGGCTGTTGCTGCCGCGCTCGCTGGCGCTGGGGACGCCGCCGCTGGGCATGGCGTCGAGCTCCTCGGAGGTGAGGTCCGCCACGGTGTCCAGCATCGCGTCGATGAATTCCTGCGCGTTCTGGTACCGGTCCTCCTTCTCCGGGGCGAGCGCCTTCTTGAAGAAGGCATCCAGCGCGGCCGGCACGGGGGCGCCCTGGCGCTTGGTGTTGACGGCGGGCACCGCCTGGGTGAGCGACGCCGTCAGCGCCTTGCGCACCGTGTTCGCGCCGAAGGGCGAGCTGCCGGTGAGGCAGAAGTAGAGCACGCCGGCCATGGAGTAGAGGTCGGAGCGCTGGTCCACGGACTCGCCGCCGGCCTGCTCGGGCGGCATGTACTGGGGCGTGCCCAGCACCTGTCCGGTCGAGGTGAGCTGCTCCTCCTCCTCGGACTCCATGGCCTTCACCAGACCGAAGTCCAGCACCTTGACGAAGTCCTGGCCGCTGAGCTGCTGCACCATGATGTTGTGCGGCTTCAGGTCGCGGTGGACACAACCCTCCGCGTGCGCGTGCGCCAGGCCCTGCGACGCCTGCTCCACGAGGCTCAAGGCCCGTCGCAGGGACATGGGGCCCTGGCGCTTCACCGTCTCCTTCAGGCTTTCGCCTTCCAGGAGCTCCATCACGTAGTAGCAGGTGCCGTCCGGCGACCGGCCGAAGTCGAAGATGGTGATGACGTTGGGGTGCCGCAGTCGGCTGGCGAGCTCCGCCTCCCGGCGAAAGCGCTCGAAGAACTGGGGGGCGGCGGCCAGCGACGGGTTGAGCGTCTTCACCGCCACCGGGCGTTGCACGGACGTCTGGGTGGCGCGAAACACCATGCCCATGCCGCCCTGGCCCAGGACGCTTTCGATTTTATAACGGCCGTCGAGCACCTGGCCGAGGAGCTGGAGGCTCTGGCCTGAACAGAGGTGGTCGACGCCGTCGGTGCTTCCGCAATGGGGACAGGGGGCAGCCATGTGGGGTCAGAGTATAGACAGGCCCCGGCCCAACCCGGAAAGCCCCTGTAGGGCCCCTGAGCGAACGGACGGGCACATCCGACATTCCCGAGGGGCTCGCGGGCTGTTACATCCCCGGCGCCATGAGCCTCGTCATCGCCCAGGACCTCTGTCTCTCCTACGGAAAGAAGGTCCTCTTCGATCAGGACAGTTTCACACTGGGTCCCAGGGACCGGGTGGGCCTCGTAGGGGCCAACGGGACGGGCAAGAGCTCGCTGATGAAAATCCTGGCGGGCGTGTCCCAGCCCGATTCGGGGACGGTGCAGTACAGCCGCAAGGCCCGAGCGGGCTATCTGCCGCAAGAAATCGCCGGGCTGCCGGATGGCACCGTGGTGGAGGCGGTGATGAGCACCGTGCCCGGCCGCGATGCCATGGAGGCGCGCCTCAAGGAGACGGAGGCGGCGCTCGCCGCCGCCACGGACGAGGAGGACCAGCTGGAGCTGTCCCAGTCCCTGGCGGACCTGCACGCGGAGCTGGACGACTTCGAGAACCGCTACGGCCGCCACCACGCCGAGCGCATCCTCAAGGGCCTGGGCTTCCGCGACACGGACCTGGCCAAGCCCACCTCCGCGCTGTCCGGCGGCTGGCGGATGCGCGCGGCCCTGGCGGGACTGCTGCTCCAGGACCCCGACCTGCTCCTGTTGGACGAGCCCACCAACCACCTGGACGTGCCCACGCTCACGTGGTTCGACGACTTCATGCGCCGCTCCAACAAGGCGCTGGTGCTCATCTCCCACGACAAGGACTTCCTCAACCGGCAGATCAACCGGGTGGTGTCCCTGGAAGTGGAGGGCGTGCGCGAGTACGCGGGGAACTACGACGAGTACAAACGCCTGCGCGCCGAGGAGAAGGAGCTGTTGAGGGCCCGCGCCGAGAAGGTGGAGTCGCGCCGCGCGGAGCTGCAGGGCTTCATCGACCGCTTCGGCGCCAAGGCCACCAAGGCGCGTCAGGCCCAGAGCCGCGCCAAGATGTTGGAGAAGCTGGAGAAGGTGCAGGTCCTGGAGGAGCGGACGTCGATGAAGTTCCGCTTCCCCGAGGTCGAGCGGAGCGGGCGCGACGTGGTGACGCTGGAGGGCATCACCAAGCGGTACGGCGCGCAGACCATCTACGACGGCCTCACCGGGCGCGTGGAGCGTGGGCAGCGCATCGCCGTGGTGGGCGCGAACGGCGCGGGCAAGACGACACTCCTGAAGATGGTCGCTGGCGAGCTGGCGCCGGACACCGGGACGGTGACGCTGGGGCACAACGTGGTGGTGGGCTATTACGCGCAGCACCACGCGGACAAGCTGAACCGGCAGAACACCATCATCGAAGAGGTGCGCCCGCTGGCCGCGGACAAGCCGGAGAGCTACGTGCGCGGTGTGCTGGGCGCTTTCCTCTTCAGCGGCGACGATGTGGAGAAGCCCATTGGCGTGCTGAGTGGTGGTGAGCGCGCGCGGGTGGCGCTGGCCAAGCTGTTGCTGGTGCCGTCCAACTTCCTGCTGATGGACGAGCCCACCAACCACCTGGACCTGGACTCGGCCGAGATGCTGATTGAAGCCCTGAAGGGCTACGGCGGCACGTTGCTGTTCGTCAGCCACAGCCGGAGCTTCATCAACGGCCTGGCGTCGCACGTGTGGGAGGTCGCGGACGGGAAGCTCACGCCGCACCCGGGCAACCTGGACGACTACCTGTACCACCAGCAGAAGCTCCAGCAGGCGGCGGCGGAGGCCTCGGCCATGGCGGCGGGCCAGGCGCGGGGCGAGAAGGTGGCCTCCGGGCCGATGACGGAGAAGGACCGCAAGCGGCTGGAGGCGGAGGCGCGCCAGCGCCGCAGCGTGGTGGAAGGGCCCCTCAAGAAGGAGATCGCGAAGCTGGAGGCGCGCATCGCCGAGGTGGAGGCCGGACAGAAGGAGCGCGAGGCGCAGCTCGCGGACCCGGCCCTCTACAACGACTTCGCGCGCGCCAAGCCGCTGATGGACACGCACCGCGCGAGCAAGGAGGAGCTGGAAGACCTCTATGCCCGCTGGGAGGCCGCGCAGGAGAAGCTGGCCGAGGCGTCCGCGTCACTGGGATGAGGGCCGCGCGGCGCTCGCCCGGCTCATCGGGTGAGCATCCGGTGGAGCAGCCACATCAAGCCCTCGGAGGCGTACCCGGCCAGGTTGAAGGTCTTGCCTCCGCGCCGGGTGGGGACGAACATCGGGATGTCATGGCTGCTGAACGTTTCCCTGTAGGGGGTGGCGCCACTGGGCGCGCAGCTCCCGCAGTAGAGGCGCTCCTCCGCGACGAAGCCGTGCTCCAGCCGGAGCTTGCGTCGGCACGCGGTACAGCAGGGGGGCCCTTCGAGCCGCACCGTGGCGCGGGCATCCAACGGCTCGTCGCGGTACGTCTCCACGGCGTCTTGCAGTTGCTGGAGCTCGCCCTCATCCAGGGCCACGCCCGCGCAGCCCGAGCACACCTCCATGGGGACCCCGAACACCTCCACCACGGGCAGGGGCGCGCGGCCACAGCGTGGACAGGTGGGGGCTCGGGTTCCGCAGTGTGTGCACTCCGAGACGGACTGGAGCTCGCCCTGACAGCCCTTGCAGCATCCTGGGCGGTTCTTCGCGCGTCGCAGGAGCGCATCCGACACGGAGCCTCCCATGACTTTCGTGAGCGCTTCGCCCTCGAACCACACCGCGCCACAGGCGCCACAGGTCTCCAGGGGAAGCTCACCGCTGGGCGTGAGCTGCATTGAGTTCTGGCAGAAGGGGCATGCGCTCATGGGGATGAGCTATAGGCGCTCGCCCCCAGGGGTGAAAGCAGCAATGTCCGGAAGGTGCGTTCCCCCGGTGCACCACCCGGTGTCGCTACGCGCGGAGCCGCTTGCGGCGCTCCCGCTTGGCGCGGCCGTCCACATGCGATGGCTTGCCCGCGTCGCGGAGTTCATCGGACACGGGCAATGACTGCGACGGCCGCTTCCCGGCAGGCAGGCCGTCCACGGAGAAGGCCTCCGCGGGTGGCTGCTCGGAGGGGAGGGCGGGGAGGCGGATGACGAACGTGGTGCCTTCGCCCATCTTGCTCTGCACGGAGATGCTTCCGCCGTGGTTCTTCACGATGCGTTGGCAGATGGCCAGCCCCAGGCCGGTGCCTTTCTGCTTCGTCGTGTAGAACGGCACGAAGATGTGCGGGTGCTGGTCCGAAGGAATGCCGGGCCCGTTGTCGGACACCTGCACCTCCACGAACTCGGTGCCGGCGCTGCGCAGCTCACCGAAGCGCTCCGGCTTCTCCGTGCGTACGCTGATGCGGCCCTCGCGCGTCTCGAGCGCCTGCACCGCGTTCTGCACCAGATTGATGAGCACCTGCTTGAGCTGCTCCGCGTCGCCGTCCACGCGCGGCAGCATCAAGTCCAGCTCCACGGCCAGGTGGAGGTTGGACGGCACATCGTTCTGGATGAGCCGCATGGTGCGCGTGACGACCTCGTTGAGGTCGGTGGTGCCGAAGCTCTGCTTCAGCGGGCGCGCGTAGTCGAGGAACGCCGTCACCACGCCGTTGAGCCGGTTGACCTCCTCGACGATGACTTCGAGGAACTCCGCGTCTTCGCCCTGGTAGTGCGCCGGGTCCAGGCACTGCGCCGCGCCTTTGATGGCGCCCAGCGGATTGCGAATCTCATGCGCGAGACCCGCCGCCATCTCACCCAGCGCGGCCAGGCGGTCCCGCTCGCGAATCTTCTCGTAGAGCTTGGAGTTCTCCAGCACCGTCGCCAGCCGCTCCGCCACCTCCAGGATGATGGCGATTTCGTCGGACGCGAAGGCCTCCGGCACCCGTTCGTCCCACAGGTTGAGGAACCCGATGACGCGGTCATTGCCCATCAGCGGCACGGCGATGCCGGCCTTCACCTGCACCAGCGCCGTGCGCGTGTCGTTGAGCCGCTTGAGCTCGTCCCGGTAGCGCTTGCCCTCCACCGCTTGCAGCCGCATGGTGGCCATGCGGCGCTCCACGTTCTCCCGCAGCACCGCCTTCTGTCCGCTGGCCGCGGCGAAGAGCAGGCCGCGCGCCACCGCCGTGTCCAGGAAGGCCACCGGCAGCGGCCCGCGTGAGTCCAGCAGCCGGTACCCGGGCCGGTCCTCCGCCAGCAGGTACACGGAGGCGTGCGTGACGCGGCCCGTCTCGTGGAGCGTGTCCAGCACCAGCCGGGCCAGCTCGGAGATTTCGATGACGTTCGCCATCCGCGCGCGCAGCGCGCCCAGCGAGTCCAGGAGGGCGAAGCGCTCGCGGAAGAAGATGCGCACCACCATCTCCTCCACCTTCACCTTCAGCGGCTCCAGGAGGATGAGGATGACGAACGCGGCCACCACGGTGTTGAAGAGGAAGAGGCCGGTGTTCTCCTTGCCCCACGCCGTCAGCACCGTGAAGACGGCGGCCAGGATGCTGGCCAGCACCGTCTGCGAGGCAATCTTGCCCAGCAGCTCGTGCAGGTCCATCAGCCGCAGGCGCAGCAGCGTGTGGGCCAGGAAGAACAGGTACAGCGTGGAGAAGACCGACCCCAGCGTGGGGAAGGGGATGCCGAAGCTGACCAGGAAATCCAGCGCGGAGAAGAGGATGGCCGCGCCCGCGCCACTGGCAAGGTAGGCCAGCCGGAACTTCTCGATGCGCGACTCGGTGGTGCGGACCCGGTGGAGCAGCAATGAACCGTAGGTCAGCAGCGTGCCCAGCACCCACACGCCCATGCCCACCCGGGCCCAGAGCTTGTCGGCCAGGGGGGTGACCGCCACGGTCAGCCCCAGGACGGCGGACAGCAGGGCGAGCCGGCGGCCCACCAGGTTCGTCCCCTTGCTGACGCCCAGGAACTCCAGGAAGAAGGCCACGGCCGCGCCCGGCACCAGGGAACCCACCAGGATGGTGGCGCCCACGAAGATGCGGGATGTCCACGGGTAGTCGCCGGCCGGGAAGACGCTGTGAAAGAAGAGCGAAAGGTAGTAGCCGGCCACCGTCAGCGCGAAGACGGAGTACAGCGTCAGTACCCTGGGCCTGCCGGGCCGCAGCAACATGGACACGCCCAGGGCGAGCCCGATGATGGATGCCAGCAGCGCGCTCTGTGTCCGGATGTCCATGAGGAGGCGGACAGTCTAACCTGTGTCAGCCTCCGGAAATTTTCCATGACCTGCCGGTTGTCCTGGGGCGAGCCCGCGCGCATCTCCCTGGGACCCAGCCCCCGCGTATGAAGCCCTTCCTTTCCAAGCTCGCCGTCGCCGCCTCCGCGCTCCTGATGACCGCGCAGGCACCCGCCCCGCAGGCGGTTTCGTCCACCCCGGCCGAGCCCGAGGCGTCCGAAGCGCCGGCCCAGCACCCCAGCAACGCGCCTCCAGAGGCGCAGTTGTCGCCCCCTCCCGACTCGGAGAAGGCGCCGCTTCCGGTGGGCTACGTGGAGGTGCTCAACCCCGCCTTCCCCAATGCCGCGCCGCCCACACCGGTGGTGCACCGGGGCCGCCGCTACGCGCTGGAGGACCTGGCGCCTTACTTCGGCGAGGGCAAGAAGAAGGAGGCCCGTGACGCGTTCGACCGTGGACAGTACGCGCGCGCCCGCGAGCTGCTGAAAGACGAGGGCGACAGCCCGCCGGTGCGCTACCTGCGCGCCCTGGCCGCAGTCCGCGCCGGAGATGACGCGTCCGCCGCCAAGGAATTCGCCGCGCTGGCCCCGGACTATCCCGCGCTGAAGGACCGCTGCCTGACGCATGGCGGCGTGGCGCTGGAGAGCCTGCGCCGCTTCGATGAGGCCGCGGTGCTGCTGGAGCAGGTGCCCCCCGAGTCCAAGCTGTACGTGGACGCGCGCCTGGCCCTGTCGCGGGTGCTGCGCAAGAAGAAGGACGCGGCGGGCGCCATGGCCGCGCTGGAGCCGCTCACGTCGCGCGCGGCGCCCAGTTGGGGCCGCAACGTGGGCGCCGAGGCGCTGATGGCCATCGCCGACATCGCCGCGGAGAAGAAGGACAAGGCCGCCGAGCGCGCCGCGCTGTGGCGCCTGTGGGCCGCGCACCCGCTGTCCGCCTTGTCGAAGCAGGCCGAGAAGCGCCTCAAGGGGCAGACGCCGCCCGTCGATGCGAAGGTGGGGCGTGGCGAGGCGCTGGTGGAGCTGCACCGGAACAAGGCCGGCCTGGAGCAGTTGGAGCCGCTGCTGCCGAAGCTGGCGCTTCCGGATCCGCTGGCCTGCCGCGCGCACTTCGCCTTCGGCAAGGGCATGCGCAAGGAGCGCCAGCACACGCGCGCCATCCAGGTGCTGACGCCCGTGGCGGAGAAGTGCCAGGACCGCGACCTGCTGGCGCGCGTGCTGTACGTGCTCGGCTCGTCGCGCTCCATCGTCGACCAGGCGCGGGGCACGGAGACCTACGAGCGGCTGGCGCGCGAGTTCCCGGACCACTCGTTCGCGGATGACGGCCTCTTCTACGCGGCCGACCTCTACCTGAAGACGGGCCGTCCGAAGGAGGCCATGGCCCGCCTGGACACGTTGGCCCGGCTGTACCCGCAGGGGGACTTCCTGGGCGAGGCGCTCTTCAAGGCGTTCTGGATTGCTCGCACCACGGGCGTGGAGGACTCCGGCCTGTCGTTCCTGGACCGCATCGAGGCGCAGTTCGCCAAGGCGGACGAGAGCTACGACGTGGAGCGCGCGCGCTACTGGCGGGCGCGGACGATGCAAGAGAAGGGCAACATCCAGGGCGCGGCGGAGCTGTTCGAGAAGCTCTCCGTGGACCACCCGGCGACCTACTACGGGCTGATGGCGCGCTCGCAGCTGGCGAAGGTGGACCCGCCGCGGCTGGAGAAGGTGTCCGCCGAAATCTTCACCGTGCCCGAGGCCGCCAGCCCCTGGCCGCTGTTCGCCGGCCCCATGGGCGAGGACCCGCACTTCCGCGCGGGCGTGGAGCTGTACCGCCTGGGCTTCAAGGAAGCCGTGTCGTCCGAGATGCTGGCCGTCAATCGGACCAATCTGCCCGCGGAGTCCGTGCGCCTGCTGGTGCTGGTGCTGCACGAGGCCGGGGACGAGCGCTCCGCCCACGCGGTGGCGCGGCTGGCGCTGCGGAAGGACTTGAGCGGGCGCATCACGCCGGAGACGCGCGTGGTGTGGGAGGTGGCCTATCCCAACGCCTTCCGCGACAGCATCGAGAAGCACACCGCGGACGCGGGCGTGGAGCCGGACCTGCTCCAGGCGTTGATGCGGGAGGAGAGTGCGCTGGACCCCAAGGCGCTCTCGTGGGCGGGCGCGATGGGCCTCACCCAGTTGATGCCGTCCACCGCGAAGGGCGTGGCGCGCGAGCTGAAGCTCAAGCGCTTCAGCGTGGACCAGTTGCTCCAGCCCGACCTCAACATCCGCATGGGGGCCCACTACCTGGGCGGCTTGCTCAAGCGCTTCAACGGGCACACGCCCTATGCGGTGGGCAGCTACAACGCCGGTCCTGGCGCGGTGAATCGTTGGAGGTCCGACAGGCCGGACATGGCGCTGGACGCATGGGTGGAGGAAATCCCCATCTCCGAGACGCGCGGCTACATCAAGCGCGTGCTGCGCTCCTTCAACACGTACCAACTGCTGTACGGACGGGCGCCCAAGCTGCCGGTGCTCAAGAGCGCCGCGAAGTAGGTGCGCTGCCGCCTTCCGGGCGCCTGCTGGGTGGTGTCGGTGGAGAATTCGTGCGGAATGGGGCGCGGATGCCGCGGGTTATGTCCACGCCCGGAAAAAGGGTGCCTGCGTGTGGGGGACCCCCTATGCAACTGGCCGGAAACGTGACACATGGCCAAGGCCGCACCCTCACACGGCGTGGCAACCAGCTCAATTCATGAAGCTGGTAGAGAAAGACGAAGAGAAGCGTAATGGCGACTGGTACCGTGAAGTGGTTCAACGATGCGAAGGGCTTTGGGTTCATCATGCAGGACGGCGGCGGCGAGGACCTCTTCTGCCACCACACTGCGATTCAGACCCAGGGCTTCCGCACGCTGCAGGAAGGCCAGAAGGTCGAGTTCGACGTGGCCCGTGGCCCCAAGGGCCTGCAGGCTCAGAACGTTCGCCCGGTCTGAGTACCTACTGAGCGCTCATAGCGCTTAGTCCGAAGGCTCAGTCTCCCCGAGGGAGGCTGGGCCTTTTCCTTTTTGTCACCCCGATGTTCCAGGGCGCGCCTGGAACTTGCCCGGCGGCTCCCCTAGACTCGGGGCATGGGCGCCCCGTCGAACAGTGGAGACGGTGGGAAGAATGCGCTCTTGCGCGCGCTCCCCTCCGTCGAGCAGCTCCTGCGGCGCCCGTCGCTGGAACCCCTGTTGAGCGGAGTCCCCAGGGCCCGTGCCGTGGCCGCGCTCCGGCTGGCGGTGGACCGAGCCCGGGGCCGGTTGGTGGCGTCGGGCGGGCCGGGCTTCGAGGATGCGGATGTCCAGCACGCCCTGGACACGCTGGCCACGCCGGGGCTCCGGCCCGTGCTCAACGCCACCGGGGTGGTGCTGCACACCAACCTGGGACGCGCACCCCTGGCGGCCTCGGCCGTGGCGCGCGTGGCGGAGGTGGCCCGGGGGTATTCCAACCTCGAGTACGACCTGGATGAGGGAGAGCGGGGCAGTCGCTACGCGCCGTTGGTGGGGCTGCTGCGCTCGCTGACGGGCGCGGAGGACGCGGTCGTCGTCAACAACTGCGCGGGCGCGGTGTTGCTGGTGCTGGCGGCGTTGGCGTCCGGCCGCGAGTGCGTGGTGTCGCGCGGTGAGCTGGTGGAGATTGGCGGCGGCTTCCGTGTCCCGGAGGTGATGCGGCAGTCGGGCGCGAAGCTGGTGGAGGTGGGCACCACCAACCGGACGCGGCTGTCGGATTACTCGGCGGCGCTGGGCCCGGAGTCGGCGCTGCTGGTGAAGGTGCACCGCTCCAACTTCGCGTTGGTGGGCTTCACGGAAGAGGTGGAGGTCGCGGAGCTCTCGGCGTTGGGCCGCGCGCGCGGCGTGCCGGTGTTCCAGGACCTGGGCGCGGGCGCGCTGGTGCCGCTGAAGGGCGAGGGCCTGAGCCGGGAGCTCACGGTGGCCCAGGCCGTGGCGGCGGGCGCGGACGTAGTCGCCTTTTCGGGAGACAAGCTGTTGGGAGGACCCCAGGCGGGAGTCGTGGTGGGCCGGTCCGTGCTGCTGGCACGCATCAAGGCCCACCCGCTCATGCGGGCCCTGCGGGTGGACAAGCTGACGGTCGCCGCGCTCGAAGCCACCCTGGCGTTGTACCGGGATGGCCGGGCGGACGAGGTTCCGGTGCATCGCCTGCTTGCCCAGTCGCCGGAAGACCTGCGCGCCCGGGCGGTACGGCTGCAGGGCCTGCTGGCGGGGCATGGTGTGCGTGCGCGGGTGGCCAGCGTGGAGGGGCAGGTGGGTGGGGGTGCCATGCCGCTGGCCAGGTTGCCGTCCTCCGCGTGCATCCTCACCCTAGGGACGCCGGAAGAATTCCTGGAGCGCCTGCGCGGAGGAATGTCGCCGGTTATTGGGAGGATCGCGGATGGCGAGGTGCTCCTCGACGTCCGGTGTCTCGAGGAGGAGGAGCTCCAGGCCGTCGCGGATGCCGTTGCGGCCGCCATTCCAGGGAACCCGCCATGATCAACAGCGCCGTGCTTGTCCTCAACCGGTACTACCAGCCGGTGCATGTCACCTCGGTGAAGCGGGCGTTCTCGCTCCTGTACCTGGGTGTGGCCAAGGCCATCGACTCGCAGTACCGGCTCTACGAGTTCGCGGATTGGGCAGAGCTGAGCGCGACACAGGACTGCATCACCACCATCGAGCGCACCATCCGCGTTCCTCGTGTCCTGGTGCTCAGCGCGTATGACCATCTGCCCCGAGGCCGGGTGCGCTTCTCCCGGCTCAACATCTACGCGCGCGACAACGACACCTGCCAGTACTGCGGCAAGAACCTGCCGCGCAGCGAGCTGAACCTGGACCACGTCATGCCGCGCACGCAGGGCGGCAAGACGACATGGGAGAACGTGGTGTGCTCCTGCGTGCCCTGCAACCTGAGGAAGGGTGGGCGGACGCCGGAGCAGGCCCACATGAAGCTGCTCAAGAAGCCCGTGCGCCCGCGCTGGACGCCGCTGTTCCGCGGCGCCACCCGCAAGGTGACGTACCGGGAGTGGCTGCCGTTCCTGCACCTGGCAGATGCGTCGTACTGGAACGTCGAGCTGCTCGACGAGTAGCGCCTGCCTGGTAGGCATCCGGGCTCGACGCAGGGGCTGGAAACACCGGGAGTGACGGGTTTCCGGCGCATGCGCGGGCCGGGATGTTCCACTGAACGGATGAAGAAGGCCGGGGAGTCGACGCGACCCCGGGTTCGCGATTTGATGGGGGAGCATGCCCCAACCCTCGCCAGCGCCCTGGACTGAATCCCGTGTCCTGGGCCCCACGGAGCCAGGCTCCATGGTCTCCGGCCCTCCTGGTCTGTCACGCCGTCCTCGCCCGCGGCGCATCATTGCCGTGGGAGGCGGGAAGGGCGGCATTGGCAAGTCCATGGTGTCCGCCAACCTGGGCGTGGCCCTGGCCCAATCCGGGGCCAACGTGCTGCTCGTGGACGTGGACCTGGGCGGCGCCAACCTCCACACGTGCCTGGGGGTCGGACAGCCCAACGCGACGCTGTCCGACTTTCTTCGTCGGAACAAGGCGCAGCTGGAAGAGGTCATCATTCCGACGGGCGTGCCCCGGCTGTCGCTGATCGCCGGCGCGCAGGATGCGCTGGACGCGGCCAACCTCAAGTACGCGCAGAAGCAGAAGCTGCTGCGGACGTTGATGGGCACGTCGGCGGACTACCTCATCCTGGACCTGGGCGCGGGGACGAGCTTCAACACCATCGACTTCTTCATTCTCGCCGACCACGGCGTGCTGGTGATGTTGCCCGAGCCCACGTCGGTGGAGAACGCCTACCGCTTCGCGAAGGCGGCCTTCTTCCGCAAGCTCCAGCAGGTGGAGTCGCAGTACGGCATCGAGGACCTGGTGGAGGACGCGCTCACCACCCGTGAGGGGGCGCTGCGCACGCTGCATGACGTGCTGGCGCAGGCCCGGCGCAAGGACCCGGCCATCGCGGACCGCTTGGAGCGCGAGCTCTCCGCGTTTCGCATCCGGCTGATCGTGAACCAGGCGCGCACGGACGCGGACCTGTCGGTGGGCACCTCGGTGGCCGCCGCATGGAAGAAGTTCTTTGGCATCGAAATGGATGTCCTGGGAGCCATTCGCTACGACGACGAGGCGTGGCGCGCGGTGCGCAAGCGCAAGCCCGTCCTCATCGAGCGACCCGACTCCGCGGCGGCCACTGCCATTCAGGGCATCGCAACGCGTATCCTCTCACTCGACGGCTCCGCCCAGCGTTCCACACCATGAAGCCCTTCGAGCAGCAGACCTATTACGAGATTCTCGAAGTCCCCGTCACCGCTCCAAAGGAGGAGATTCAGGCGGCGTACGAACGGCTGACGGAGCTGTATTCGCCGGACTCCATCGCCGTCTATGCGCTTGTGGACGAGGGTCAGGTGGATGAACTCCGCACTCGGCTCGCCGAGGCGCTGGAGATTCTCTCCGACGAAGAGCTGCGTGCCGAGTACGACAAGGACCTGGGGCTCCCGGCCCGCCGGTTGATGGACGCGGTGTCGACCGGGGGCGAGGTGGCACACGCCGCCGCGCCGGTGGAGCCGGAGCTCGTTGGGGTTGCCGCTTCCGGCGCGGAAGATCAAACTGGCCACCTTTCGACGCAGGTCCCCGAAACGGGGACGAACGGGAGGACAGGAGCAGTGCGAGACGTGCCGGTGGAGGACTCGGAGACCGCGATGACGGGGCGGGATGGGGAAGGGGATGCCGGGGCCCATGCGACGGAGCCTCGGGTGGAGGCGATGCCGGCGTCCTCGGGACAGGCGGACTTCCGGGCGTCGTTTTTCCGTGGGTTCTCGTTTGCGTACGTGTCCAGCTCGTTGCAGGACACGCAGCGGCTGGGGAGCGCGGTGGATGTTCCCGTTGCGTCGATTCAGCCCCAGGTTTCGGGTGGTGGCACAGGGGCCGCGAGCGCTGAGTCGCAGCGCGAGGCCTCTGGTGTGGTGGCTGCGGCTCCGGTGGGTGAGCCGTCCGCGGCGCATGAGGCCGCTGCGGTGGTGCCTGGAGTCGTGGCGGCCAGCGCAACTGCTGCGGTTTCCCCAGGGGGCCCTGCGGTAACGGGCAGCGCGCCGGCTCCGGCGACGGCTCCCCAGGTCAGCGTCCCATCTTCGGGCAGCGACGCCTCGGTGACTGCTTCGGCCGCCGTGCCGACACCTGGTCCGGGTGCGCTGGCTCCGGTCAGCGATGCGCCGGTGCCTGCGACGGCTGCCGTGCCGACGCCTGGTCCGGCTGGCGCTGTCAGTGCGCCGGCTCCGGTCAGTGATGCGCCGGTGACTGCTTCGGCCGCCGTACCGACGCCTGGTCCGGCAGGCGCTGTCAGCGCGCCGGCTCCGGTCAGCGATGCGCCGGTGCCTGCGACGCCCGCCTCGGCCGCTCCCGTCAGCGCCCCGGTGGCGGAAAGCGGTGCCGCGGTGGCTGCCTCGGCCACTCCGGCCAGCGGCCCAGCCGCCGCGCCGTCCCCCACGCAAGGCGCTCCGGCCAGCGCCGTGGCGGCCCAGCCCCCGTCGGCGCCTGCTACCGCCGTGACTGGCGCCCCGGCATCCGAAGCCAGCGCTGAGCCCCACCCGCCGGTTCCAGCGAGCGCCAGCCCGGTACCGCCGGCCTCCCAGGCACCCGAGGCCGAGTCGACCGCCCTCGTCCCTGTCCGTCCGTCGCCCGCCACGGAGGCCCAGCCCGAGCCGGGCCGGGCCGGAGCGCGTCCCGGGCGGCCCCTGGGAGACGCACCGCAGATCGCCCAGGACTCCGCCATCGCCACGGCGGAGGCGGCGCTGGCGCAGGCGTCCCAGGCCGCGTCGCGGGCCCGTGAGCCCCGGCCTCGCGTCCCGGACATCCCGTCCGATGCCGAGTTCAACGGCGAACTGCTCCGGCAGGTCCGAGAGGCCCGAGGGGTGACCCTCCAGCAGGTGGCCGACCGCACCCGCATCACGCGCATGCACCTGGAGAACGTCGAGGCGGACCGCTACAACCTGCTCCCGCCCTCGGTCTACCTGCGAGGTATCCTGATGAGCCTCGCCCGCGAGCTGGGGTTGGATCCACTCCGCGTGTCCAAGAGCTACCTGGCCCTGTCTTCTGAGAAGTCAGGCCGGAAGTAGGGGAGGCGCCCGGAAGTGCTCGGATGTCACCGGCGTTGCGAGGAAAGTTGACTCGCCTCCAGCCGCTGCCTAAGTAGGTAGCACGATGACGGACGAGGAAAAGGTCAAGGCGATGCGGCTCGCCCGTGCGATTGCCTCGGATATCTCGCTCTACAACGAGCAGAAGATCATCAAGGGAATCGAACAGGACAACCTCTTCGAGGTCCTCAAGGAGGAACTGGAAGAGGGCCGCGAGCTCTACAAGAGCCGCGTCAGCCAGGAGATCTTCACGAAGATGAACTTCTTCGAGCGGGCGATCAACGACATCGTCCTGCGCTCGAAGGCGCATGTGAAGTCGAAGATCTGGTAACCCCCTCCCCGTGGTAGCGCCTGACACGCGAGAGCACCGCGCTCCGCCCGAAGCTCGCGGCGAGCGCGTCGACCAATACCTCGCGCGCGCGTTCCCGGACCTCACGCGCTCTCGCATCCACGGCCTCATCGAGGCCGGGCATGTGCTCGCGGACGGCCAGCCGGCCAAACCGGCCCGGCGTCTGCGCGGCGGTGAGCTGCTCGTCCTCCACATTCCGGCGCCCGTTCCCGCCGTCCCGTTGGCGGAGGAGCTCCCGCTCGCGCTGCTGCACGAGGACCGCGACCTGGTCGTCGTGGACAAGGCGGCGGGCATGGTCGTCCACCCCGGCGCGGGCCACGCTTCCGGCACCCTGGTCAACGCGCTGCTGCACCGGGTGAAGGACCTGGCCGGTGTTGGCGGCGAGCTGCGGCCCGGCATCGTCCACCGGCTCGACAAGGACACCACCGGCTGCCTCGTCGTGGCGAAGAACGAGCAGGCGCTGGTGGCGCTCCAGAAGGCCTTCAAGACGCGCGCGGTGGAGAAGACGTACCTGGCGCTGGTCCACGGCGTCCCGCCGGCGGAAGGGCGCATCGAGACGCTCTACGGCCGCCACCCCGTCCACCGCCAGCGCTTCACGGGCAAGGTGAAGGAGGGCAAGAACGCCATCACCGAGTACCGCGTCCTCGAGGCCTTCGATGGCGCCGCGCTGGTGGAGGTGGACCTGCTCACCGGCCGCACGCACCAGATTCGCGTGCACCTCTCCGAAGCCGGCCACCCCCTGCTCTGCGACGCGCTCTACGGCGCCGGACGCAAGGCGAAGGGCGCCGCGGCGGAGGCCCAGGAGCGGCTGGGGCGCCAGGCGCTCCATGCGTGGCGCCTGTCCTTCGCGCACCCGCGCACGGGCAAGGTGCTGAAGCTGGAGGCGCCCATTCCCGCGGACCTGGAGGCGGCCCTGACGCTGCTCCGGGCCACCGTCCCCGCGCCGCCGGAGGCCCCTCCCGCCACCCGAAAGCAGCCCGCGCCCCGGAAGGCGGCGGGCGGCTCGAAGCGGACTACAGGCCGGACACGCTGAGCGACTGCTGCCGCTTGGACAGCACCTTCACGGGCTGGATGGCCATCACCCGCATGAAGACGGACAGCAGCTCCGGGTCGAACTTGTTCCGCATCTCCGACCACATCAGCATCAGCGCCACCTCCGGGCCGTAGGCATCCCGGTACGGGCGCTTGGAGGTGAGGGCGTCGTACGCGTCGCAGATGGCTATGATCTTCGCGTACACCCCGAGGTTCGTCTTCGGGATGATCATCTGGATGTTGCCGCGGGAGTCGCGCACGGCGGTACCGAAGTCCGTCTTGTGCTCGAACGTCGTCACCACGCGCAGCAGCGTGGAGCGGCTGAAGCCCTTCTCCATCAGGATGTTGCGCACGGAGATGAGCGGCGCGCGCTGCACCGTCTGCTTCTCCTCGGGCGTCAGCGCGCCTCGCTTCGTCGACAGCTCCTCCGACAGCGTGGCCATGCCGGCGTCGTGGAAGAGGGCGATGTAGCCCAGGTCGCGCAGCTGCGGCTTCGTCAGCCCCAGCTCCGCGCCGAAGACGACGCTCATGAGGCACACGTTGACCTGGTGGTACACGAGGTAGTCGTCCTCGCGCCGCATGGTCGTCATGCCCAGGAAGTGCGTCCGCTGCTCGTAGGAGATGTCGACGAAGTCCTGCACCAGGCGCAGCGCCTTGGAGGCGTTGATGGGCTTTCCGGCGCGCACCGACTCCAGGTACTTCGTGAGGAAGAACACGGCGCGCGCGTAGATGGTCATCGCGTACTTCTTGCGGTCCACCTTCTGGTCGCCCGGGTTGTCCAGGTCCTTGTTCAGCTTCTCCTTCAGCTTGGAGAACTTGGCCACCCGCATGTTGAGCAGCTTGCGGTTGGACAGGCCGTCCTCTTCGGACGCGGTCGTCTGCTCCTTGCTGAAGATCCAGATGAAGTTCTTCAGCTCCGGAACGGTGACGGGCTTGGTGAGCGTGAAGCCGCCCACGTCCTTCGAGCGCAGCTCCGCCAGCAGGTATCGCTGGTTCTCGATGGAGTTGAGGTCCACCTTCACCAGCATGCCGTTCAGGTAGAACGACTCCTTGACGCCGGTGAGCTCCAGGCGGCCTTCCTTGCCGATGATTTGATTGATGATGTCCTGGAGCTGGTGCAGCGGCTTCTGGAAGACCGCGTTCTCCGGGTCATACATCTTCACCGAGCGCACCAGCATGTACAGGCCGGCCACCAGCGAGCGCGCCAGGACCTGGAGCTTCTCGTTGTGCTCGCGGCCGTACTCGTTGGTGTTCTCGTCCTGCGCCTGGGTGATTTTCAGGTTGTCGGCCATGCGCCTATGCCTCCTCCGACAGCGCCGAGTCTCCGAAGAGCGCCTTCTTCGTCTGGTACATCGCCTTGCGAGCCGAGGTGAGGACCTCCAACGGCTGGTTCTTGTCCTCCACCACCGCCTGCAACAGCTTGTAGCCCTGGATGGAGCACGCGCCGCCCAGGCCGTGGATGGCCAGCAGCTTGTCCTCCAGCACGCGCTTCTTGTTGAGCAGCGAGGGCTTCGTCGCGAGCATCTGCTGCATCATCGACAGGGCGCCCGGGGTGCCCGTGGAGCCGATGGCCGCGTACACCGCGGCGCGCTCGTCGGGCGTCTTCTTGTCGAAGCCGGGCTCCCGCACCAGGCGCATCAGGTCCGCGTAGCCCTTGTCGCGGTCGAACTCCGGCAGCAGCTTCGCCGCCAGCATGCGCACCTGGGAGATGGAGTCCGTGAGCGCGTCCGCGATGATGCGCCGGGCCTCGCCCGTGCGCCCGCGGCCGATGATGTTGAGCACCTCCAACTTCACCACCAGGTTGGGGCTCTTGAGCACCTGGCCGAACATCTTCACCCGGTCCGGGTGATTGCTCTTCTCCAGGATGTAGACCATGTCGCGCACTGTCTGCGGTCGCTCTGACATCAGCCGCGCGACGAAGGGGTCGGGCAGCTCGCGCGCGAAACCCGCGAGGGCGTCACAGAGCAGGGTGCGGTTGTCGGCGACCTCGATGCTCTCCAGCACCGACAGCAGGGGGATGATGGAGTCCCGGTCCAACACCTGCAGGTAGCGCGAAACGTCCGCGGGGTTCTTCGGACGCGTCGACTTGAGCGACTCGCCCAACCGCATCAGTCGCTGCTCCTCGCCCATCTTGTGGAGGAAGTTCTCCAACATCTTCGCCAGGTCCTCGCTGCCTTCGCGCTGGGACAGCGCGCGCAGCTTGAGGACGATCTGGTTGATGGTGCCGAAGTCGTCCTGGAGGAGGAGCATGTCCAGCAACTGCACGAAGATTTCCTCGAGCAGGGACGCGTCATCCACGCCGCCTTCCACCACCTGGAACACGGCGCTCACCAGCTTGGGGAACAGCCGGGCGTTCTCCTCCTCGGAGACTTCGCGCTGCAGCTTGGCCTTCAGCTCGTCCGAGGCATGCCGTCCACCCACCACGAGTCCGCGAATCTGCTCCACGCCGTCCAGCTTGGCGTCCAGGTCCTCCGCGGACACGCGCGCGAAGCGCAGGTAGTCATCCGAGTTCGTCTGCAGGCGCGAGTAGAGGTAGCCCACCACCTTGTCCACCTCGACCTGCACTTCCTCCTCGCTGGCGTTCTCCATGGAGAAGCCTTCCACCACCACGTACTCCACGTGCTCCATGCTCGCGCGCCACAGCTGCGCCAGCACGTCCTCCGCGCCGCGCTCCGGCTCGGACAGGGCGATGAGCGTGAAGGTGGTCAGCTCCTCCACCGTGAGACCTGGGCGGAAGATGAGCTGCCGGATGCCGTCACGGAAGAACTTGTAGGGCAGCGGGGTGTCCTCGGAGAACAGCGACTCACCGAGGAGCAGGAAGTTCTGCTGCTCCACCTTCATCGACAGGGGACCGAACTTGTCGGTGTAGGTGGCAATCGACTCGAGCGCCTTCCCGAGGAACTCCGGGAAGCGCGACTCGTTGTGGCGATACATCCCGATCTGCTTGATGCCCTTGAGCAGGTGGAAGGCGAACGTCTTCGCCAACTCAACCTTCTCACGTGCCTCAGGCGAAAGCGGGGGCTCCGCGTTGGATTCCTGGATGGCTTTAGGGGGGTGGGCCATGCTGTCACCCAAGCCTAACCCGATTTTGGACGGCCACCCAGGAGACGGCCCGTGGAAGTCTCATGGCTTGGGTGTCGTTCCCGTGACGAGGCATGAGAATGACGGGGATTTCTGGTTGTGTTGCCACATGCGTCATCCGCCGGAACGGGGTGACGTCCATGGCGCGGTTGCTGACGTGCTCGCTGCTGCTGGTTTCGTTGACGTTGACGGGGTGTTTCCGGATGAGCCTCCGTTCCGGAGCGCCGCGCGGAGGAGCGCCCGAAGAGCAGACCGGAGCCAGCCTGGTCGCCGGACTGACGACCTCGAACGTGGTGGCGCCGGAGTGCCAGCACGGCTTCTCCCGCGTGGATGTGTATTGGCCGTGGTGGAGCCCCATCGTCTACGCGGCGACCTTCGGCATCGTCGCGCCGTTGCGCACGGAGTACGTGTGCGCGGAGGCCACGGAGGCCGCTGGCCCCGTGCGGCCCGAGCCCGTGCCGTCCTCCCACTCGCCGCTCTGAGCGAGACGGCCCGGGTGGGTGCTCGCCGCCTCCTGGACGGGGTTTCAGGAGGCACGCCGCACCCGCTCTGGAAATGAGCGGGGCGGCGAGGATTGCTCCTCGCCGCCCCGGGTGTCTCAGCGGTGTTTCACCCGGCCTCCAGGAGGAGGTTCGGGCACGTGGCCTACGCCTCCTTCTGCGGCGGCGGGGACATGGCGGCGCTCTGGCCCTTGAGGGCGGAGCGCAGCAGGAACAGCGTCAGGCCGGCGAAGAAGAGCAGGCCCCAGAGGTTGGACCACAGCGGGTGGGCGTGCTCGCTCTCGCCCACCATGTTGAGGAAGCCGCCCAGGCCGCCCTGGTTGCCCAGCAGGGCAGGCAGATTCAGTGCGCGGGTGCCTGCTCCGTCGGTGGCGATTTCCAGGAAGGCGATGAGCACGCCCGCGATGGAGCCACCGGCGATGAAGCCGGAGGAGAGCAGGGTGCCCGGCGAGAAGTCGGACTCGCCGCCGCGGATGCGGTCCACGAAGTAGCGCACCATGCCGCCCACGAAGAGCGGCGCGCTGCTGCTGATGGGCAGGTACACGCCCACCGCGAAGGGCAGGGAGGACACGCCGCACAGCTCCAGCATCAGCGCGATGAACACGCCCAGGAGCACCAGGTCCCACGGCAGCTTCTGGGTGAGGATGCCGTCGATGATGAGCGAGAACAGCTGCGCCTTGGGCGCCGCGTAGCGCGTCAGTTGCTGGCCTTCATAGACGCTGACGCGGCCGCCGATGCCCGGGTCCACCACGTACTGGATGGTGTCGGACTCATCGAGCAGGTACTTGCCCGCGGGCACCGGCGTGTCCGCGCCGCGCACGTAGCCTTCCTTGTAGGTGCGCTCCGGGCCGTCCGTGACGGCGCCCAGGTCCGCCACCTTGATGGGGGCGCCACTGGAGACGTTGAGCGTCACCGCGCCCAGGTCCTGCGAGGACACGTCGCGCCAACTGCGCAGCTCCATCGCGCCGCTCTGCGTGTTCAGCTCGTAGCCCTGCGCCCAGACGGCCTTGCGCAGCGCCGCCTCGTCCAGGCCGCGGGCCGCCATTGCGTCGGCGGAGACGGCCCAGGAGAAGGTGTGCTGGACGCGCGTCTCGTTGGAGAACTCCGTCACCTTCACGCCCGGGTGGGGCTCGGGGATGGTGACGGTGGCGCCGCGGTTGAGCGTCACCAGCACCAGGCCGATGAACATCGCGCTGGTGAGCACACCGACGAACAGCGCCAACTGCTGGCGACGCGGCGTTCCGCCGACCAGGAAGGCCGTCTTGAGGTCCTGCGCGGTGGTGCCGCCGTTGGACGCGGCGATGCCGACGATGGCCGCCGTGGTGAGGGCCATGAAGCGGTCCTCGGACGACGTCCAGCCCATGAGCAGGTACACGAGACAGGTGATGAGCAGCGTGGCCACCACCATGCCGGAGATGGGGTTGGACGAACTGCCAATCTCACCGGTGATGCGCGCGCTCACCGTGACGAAGAAGAATCCGAAGATGACGATGAGGAAGGCGGAGATGAAGTTCACCTCCAGCGGCGGCGACAGCCAGATGGCCAGCACCAGCAGCGCGCTGCCACCCAGCACCACGGTGATGGGCAGGTCCTGCTCCGTGCGCAGCAGCTGCGGCATGGCGCCCTGACCCCGCGACGCCTTCAGCGACTCCAGGCTGCGCTTGAAGGCCCCGACGATGGTGGGCAGCGAGCGGATGAGGCTGATGAGACCGCCCGTCGCCACGGCGCCCGCGCCGATGTAGAGCACGTACGCATTGCGAATCTGGTCCGGCGACATGTCCCGGATGAGCTGGCCGTTGTGCATCAGCAGCGGCGTCTCCAGCCCGCTGCCGAAGAACGAGATGGCCGGGATGAGGATGAGGTAGCTCAGCACACCACCGGCGAAGGTGATGGCCGCCACGCGGGGGCCGATGATGTAGCCCACGCCCAGCAGCTCCGGGCTCACCTCGGTGGAGACGGTCGCGCTCTTGAGCCCCTGCAGCGGCGTGCTCAGCACCTCGCGGAACAGCTTCATGCCGGAGTAGGCGAGCTTGTAGATGCCGCCCACCAAGAAGCCGGTGATGACGGTGCGGGCGTTGGTGCCGCCCTGCTCGCCGACGATGAGGACGTCCGCGCTGGCGGTGCCCTCCGGGTAGGGCAGCTTGCCGTGCTCCTGGACGATGAGGCCCTGGCGCAGCGGAATCATCATCAGCACGCCGAGCACGCCGCCCAGCGCCGCCGTGAGGAAGGCGTGGGTGAGGCTGATGTCGTAGCCCAGCAGCAGCAGGGCGGGGAGCGCGGCGGCCACACCGAAGGCGAGCGACTCACCGGCCGAGCCCGTCGTCTGGACGATGGTGTTCTCCAGGATGCTGGAGTTGCCCAGGGCCCGGAAGATGGCGATGGAGAGCACCGCGACGGGAATGGACGCGGAGACCGTGAGGCCCACCTTGATGGCCAGGTACACGGACGAGGCGGCGAACACGATGCCCAGCACCGAGCCGAGCACCAGGGCTCGAATCGTCATCTCCGCCGGAGACTTGTCGGGGGGGACGTACGGGGTATGGGCGACTTTCGCGAGTGTCTGCGCGACCGGGACGCGATCCTCGGAGATTGGCGGCGAACCGTGGGCCAAGCGGGGGGCTCCTTCGAAGGGAAACCGACTCCTTCTAGCAGGCCCCCGGCTGGCCGTGAAACAACGCCCTCAAATGACAAGCGCCTCCGCCGGTAGGGCAGAGGCGCTTCGATGCGGGCCAGCCCCGGAATGCTGGGGCAACTGGCCGGGTCAATTCCGGCTCACTGCTGGGCGGCGACGGCCTCGGGGTCCACCTCGGCCATGAGCGCGGCCAGCTCCGACTTGAGCTTGTCCTTGGCGCGAATCTCCAACTGGCGGGCGCGCTCGCGCGAGAAGCCGAAGTGCTCCCCCAGCTCCTTGAGCGTCATGGGGCGCTCGTTCATGACGCGTTGCTCGATGATGAAGCGCTCTCGCGGGTCCAGGCGCATCAGCGCGGTACGGACGCGGGCGTTGATGAGGCCCGCCTCCTCCTTGTCCGCGAACTCGTCGTCCTGCGGGGCCGCGGCGCTCACCACGAAGTCCACGTGGCTGTTGCCGCCGTCCTCGCCCATGGGCGCGTCCAGCGACAGATCACGGCCACCCATGCGCTGCTCCATCTCCCGCACCTCACCCGGCTTCACGTGGAGACGGCGGGCGATGTCATCCACGTTCACCGCCGCGTCACCGCTGCCAAACTTCTCCAGCTCGCGGCGCGTGCGGGCCAGACTGAAGAACAGCTTCCGCTGCGCCTGGGTGGTCCCCAGCTTCACGAGCGACCAGCTCTTGAGGATGTAGTTCTGGATGTACGCGCGAATCCACCAGACGGCGTAGGAGATGAGACGGATGCCCTTGTCCGGATCGAACTTCTGTACGGCCTTCATCAGGCCGATGTTCCCCTCCTGGATGAGGTCCGACATCTTGATGCCGTATGAGCGGTACTCATAGGCGACCTTCACCACGAAGCGCAGGTTGGCGGTCACCATCCGGTGCCCGGCCGCCAGGTCGCCCTTGAGGAAGCGGCGCGCGAGCTCCTGCTCCTCCTCCACCTTGAGGAGGGAGTAGTGGTTGATCTCCGAGAGGTACATCGCCAGGGAGCCGGAGTTGGACGACTGCTCGGTGGATGCCTGCATGAATGATTTCTCCGCCGGTGGGCCTCGCGGTGAGGCCTGGATGGATGGATTTCGTCTGACGACGTGACGAAGGGAGCTTGAGCAACAGAAATGCCAACCTGCCCCGAAGGGCCATTCCCAATGTCTGCGAGGGGTTGGCGTGCTCCAGCGGCGCGTACAGCGCCGCAATCCTGTAACCGTTACGTCGCACCGGCATGAATCGCCGGATGCGCTAGCTGTAGGAGCTTCAGAACTGTTCGCATTCAAGCCTCCCGGGGGCTGCGCAGGGCCGTGCTCCCAGTGAGGGCGCGGCCATTGGAGCGATGCCCGTCACACGACGTGGCCGCCCGCGGGAAAAGGCGTAACGACGCCTCGGGCCGCTGACACACCCGGGTCGCCGGCACGCGCGGTGGGCAGCCTGGCAATCAGGCGCGAGGACCGAGGTCCGGGTGTCAGGAAGCGCGCGCTTGGGGCGGGCGAGTGCCCTCGCTGGCGACGCGCTGGGACTCCGTGAGAACAGCGCGTCTCAAGTCCGTCAGCAGCCGCGTCGCCTCTCCCTGCTGGAGCGGGCGACCGCCAAAGCGGGCTTCCAGGTAGCGCCGGGTGACGGGCGTCAGGGCGGGGGACAGCGGGTGCCGCTCCCGGGCGAGCCGAGCGTCCAGTGCTTCCAGTGTCTCGCCGTCGACACGTGTGATTCGCGCGGAGGCGAGCTGCGCCTCCACCGCGTCCGCGAAGCGCGTGGCCTCCAACGGCCGCTTGCGCGACAGGAACTGTGTCAGCAGCCGCCAGGCGGTATAGGCCGCGGCGGCCGCGAGCAGCGCGGCACCAAAGGCCCGGGGGGGCGGCGTGCGGCTGGGCGGCTCGTCCTTCTTCGGGACCTCGCGCGAGCGAGTGAGCGAGCGGACGACGGTCAGCTGATCGCGGAAGTTGTAGTCCAGGACGACGTCACGCCACTGCGACTCCACGATTTCATAGAAGTTGATGAGCTGCTCCAGCAGGCGAGGGGACTGGTTCGCGCGGTGGGCCGGCGGCGTCGCGTCCACGGTGATGAAGCCGCGCCCCGGCACCAGCACGTGCGTCCAGGCATGCGCATCACCCGCGCGGACGACGTAGCCGCCCGTCACGCGCTCGCCGCCAAAGAAGCCGGTGGCCAGCCGCGCCCGCATGCCCTGGGTGCGCAGCATCAACGTGAGCGCGGTGGCGAAGTGCTCGCAGTGTCCCTGCTTGCGCTGGAAGAGGAAGTCGGCGACCGGGTCCGGCACGTCGCCGCTCAACTCCAGCGTGTAGCTGTATTCGCGTTGCAGCCACGTGGACAGCTTCCGCGCGGCGGCCAGCGGGTCGCGTTCGCCATTCAGCACCCGCGCGGCTGTCTGGCCGACGCGGACGTCCAGCCCGTCCGGCAGCGACAGCAGGGCATCCTGCTCCACCGGGGGCAGGTCCTGGACGTCGTCGCCGCTGGCGCCGGGCGGGAGGCTGTAGGCCTCATATGAATACGAGATGCCGGAGTCTCGGAAGCGCACCTCGCCGCCGCCCAGTTCGTGGATTTGCGTGCGCCGGGAGCCCACCTGCGTGTTGGCCACGGCGTTGCCCAGCCGCGAGGGCGTCTCCAGCGCCACCAGCGTGCGCGCGCCGTACGCGGGCATCAGCTCCACGTGCTGGTGGACCAGGTTCTCCTGGCCCGGCCGCAGCGTCGTCATGAACTCGGAGCCGTGGCTGGTGGCGCTCGCGTTGGACCACTCCATGCCGTCGAAGACGTCATAGGTGCGGCCCACCCAGTACGCGTCGAGCGTTTCCTTCTCCGGGTCCGGGGTCAGGGTGGCGCGCAGCACGATGCGCGGGTTGCCCTTGATGGTGCCCGCGCCGCCCAGGCGCACGGTGTTGGAGAAGCCCGCGGTGGCCACGCCCAGGCCGGGCGAGGCGCTGGGGCCAATCATGTTCCAGTTGAGGCGGGGGAAGAGGATGAAGAAGGCCACCGCGCCCACCACGGCGAAGCCCACGCCCATGGCCAGCGGGCCCATCACCGCGCGCACCGGCACCGGCTCGCCTTCGGGGACCGCGGACTCCACCACGCCCAGCGCCAGGGCGATGCTGGCCAGCACGCCGAAGACCATCAGGAAGAGGCCGTAGACGAGCTCGCCGGAGAGCGCCGCGCCGCCCGCCACCATCAACAGGCCGGACAGGTGGACCTGGCCATCGGTGGCCGCGTCCGGCGTGGACAGCAGACGCTGCGCGGAGATGAGGCCGGCGAAGGCACAGGCCGCCACCACCAGGTTGAGCGAGCCCGCGAGCACGTTCGTGCCCAGCGTCAGCGCCACGGCCAGCAGCAGCAGCGCGGTGAGCTTCACCCGGTTGGCGAAGGGGCGCCGCCCCGCCAGCGCGACCACCAGGGCCACGCCGTAGAGGGCCAGGGACCAGATGGGGAGCTGGCCCGACACCGCCATGGAGGCGAAGGCGGACCCGGAGCCCAGGTCTCGCAACACCAGCCTCAGCCGCGTGCCCTTCCTCATGCCACCTCCTCGCCACCGCGAGGGCGCTCGTACCCCAGCCACGCCAGCGCCCGGAGCAGGCGCCGCTCCTGGGCCGTGCCCGCGGCGGGCCGGATGCGCTCCTCCGGCGTGTCCAGGCCCACCTCGTGACCTTCCTCGATGAGCCGGTGGGCCAAGGCGGCCACTTCCTCGCAGCGGCGCTCGAGCGCCTCCGCGTCGAGCCCGTCCGCCACCGTCAGCACGAAGGTGCGCCGCTCCTCGTGCTCGCGCTCCACCCGCAGCAGCTTCCCGGCGGAGGCGCTCTTCATCCAGTGGATGCGCCGGGCGTCCTCACCCGGCGCCAGCTCGCGCAGGCCGCTCACGTCCCCGTTGCCGTCATTGCGGCGGGGGTTGCCCGCGTCGCCCACGGGGCCTTGCTCCGGCGCGCCCGGGTCCTGACAGGCGTAGGTCCGCCGCGGGTAGATGAGCAGCGTGCTCTCCAGCGGAAAGGTGCGCGTCTTGGCGAACAGCCCCAGCGGCCAGGTGGTGGTGACACGCACGCCCGTGAGCAGCACGGGCCCACGCTGGGGCGCGGTGAGGTCCGCTCGCACGACGTGGTCCACGCCCGCGGGCAGGTAACCCACGCCGCCCGCGCCGGTGAGCGGCGAGTCCGCCTCCGACAGCGTGAGGGCGAAGGCGTGGCCCTGGCCGCGGGAAATGGCCCACCGGAAGGCGAAGGGCTCCTGGGCGAAGGCCGCGTCCGCGCCCACGCGCCGCACCGACAGGTAACGCAGGCAGCGCTCGGACAGGACGCCCGACACCACCACCATGCTCAGCAGCAGGCCCAGCAGCAGGTAGAGGAGGTTGTTGCCGGTGTTGAGCGCGCCGAGGCCCACGCCGAACGTCACCACCAGATAGGTGCGTCCGATGCGCGTCACCTTGAGGGTGCGCGGCGGGCGGAGCCGCGAGCGAACCCGGGCCCACCATGACGGCAGCCGGGGCTTCACCGGGGCGCCGGGACCTTTCGGGCAATCTCCTCCAGCAGGTGCGCCGCCTCGTCGCGCGCGGTCACGCCCTGCACGGCGCTGCGCAGCATGATGCGGTGGGCCCAGCAGGGCACCAGCGCCGCGCGGACGTCACCGGGCGTGGCGAAGTCCCGGGCGTCCCACAGCGCGTGGGCCCGTGCGGCCGCGCCCAGCGCGAGCACCGCGCGGGTGGAGGCGCCTCGCTCCAGGTCGCCATGCGAGCGCGTGGCCGTGGCCAGCCGCACCACGTAGTCCGCGACCGACGCGTCCAACCGCAGCGCCGCGGCGAACGAGCGCAGGGACGCCAGCTCCTCGGGCTCGGAGACGGTCTCCACCGCGTCCAGGGGCGGCGTGCCGTCGCGGGTGACGAGCAGCCCGGCCTCCACCTCCGGCGTCGGGTGGCCCAGGGACATGCGCACCATGAAGCGGTCCAGCTGCGAGTCCGGCAGCGGGTAGGTGCCGGAGAAGTCCACCGGGTTCTGCGTGGCCACCACCGTGAAGGGGGCGGGCAGCGCGTGCGTGGCGCCGTCCAGGGAGACCTGGCCTTGGGCCATGGCCTCCAGCAGCGCGGACTGGGTGCGTGGCGGGGCGCGGTTCAGCTCATCCGCCAGCACCAGCTGCCGGAAGAGGGGACCGGGGCGGAACTGGAAGGTGGCCGTCTGCGCGTGGAAGACCTGGGCGCCCAGGACGTCGGCGGGCATCAGGTCCGCGGTGAACTGGACGCGGGCGAAGCTCAGGCCGCAGGCCTTGGCCAGGGCCTCGGCGAGCGTCGTCTTGCCCACGCCCGGGACGTCCTCCAGCAGCACGTGGCCGCCGGCGACCAGGGACGTCACCACGAGCTGGAGTTGGGAGGATTTTCCCTGCACCGCGCGGCCCAGCTGGGTGGCGATGCGTTCCATCGCCGAGCGCGCGTTTGCGGGGGAAGGCACCGGGGAGAGGGCGCGGGCAGGCTGGTTCATCTGTCGCCACTCTAGCCGACTCCCTCGATTGCCAACACGCTTCGCGTCCGGGCTTGCAGCGCGGTCGCTCCCTCCCTCCCGAGGCGGCGAAGCGCCTACGCCAGGAAGACGTCCTCGGGCGTGTAGTAGGCAGGGCGCGGCGACGTCCCTGTGCCCACACCGAAGTACCGGAACATCCGCTCGTGGTGGGTGGCAAGGCCGCGCAACTGGACGGGGCGCTCCACCAGGCCACGCGTCAGGACGCCCACGGCGCTGTCCTTGAACTCCCGCAGGTGGGTGAAGTCCAGGACGACCTCACACCCACTCAGGGCGCTCAGAGAGGTCCGGACCTCTTCTGCCGTCTTGCCGTCCAGCGTGCCTTCCAGTCGCAGCGTCACGGAACCTGCGGACTCCTCACGGTGGATCTGTAGCCCCGACATTGCTGTGCTCTCCAAGTTGGCGCGGAGCCTGAGGTGGAGCGTCATCGCTCCAGTCCTTCCACGGAGGACCCGTGGGGTTCTCCCGCCCGGCGCACAGTGCACATGGTCCGCGGGTTTGGTTACCCCCTCCATCGCAACTTTCTCGCGACTGTCGTGCAGCCGTCGCAAGGCTTGTTGCTCAGCGCTCAGCTCTTCTGGCCATTCGTCTTCTGGGCCTCTCGCAGGGTGAGCTGCTTCTCCTGGGCGGCCTTCAGCTTGCGGAATTCCTTCACGACCTTGGCGGGGTAGCCGGCCATGAACTTCGTGCGCGCTTCCTTCTTGGCCAGGATGCGGCGGGCCAGCCCGGGGCCGGCGTTGTAGGCGACCAGGGCCTTCTCCACGGTGCCGAAGCGCTGGATGAGGTCCGCCAGATACGCGGTCCCCAGCTCCACGTTGGTCTCCGAGTCGAAGAGGTTGCTGGTGCGGCCCAGCCGCTGGCCGGCCTTGTCCGCCAGCCAGGTGCCGGTGTCCGGCATCACCTGCATCAGGCCCATGGCCCCGACGTGGGACACCGCGTAGTTGTTGAAGGAGCTCTCGCAGCGGATCACCGCCACCACCAGGAGCGGGTCGATGTTGTTGCGAGCCGCCTCGCGGACGATGGCCACCGCCAGCCGGCGCTGTTGCCGGGCGGGGAGGCCAGAGGCCTTCACCATCTCCGTGATGCCCAGGGCCTCGGCCTCGGCGTAGTGGGCCTCATCCTCGTAGAGGTGCAGCTTCGCCAGGGTCGCCTTCAGCTCGGCGTCGCGCTCGGCCAGCTTCGCGCGCAGCTCCGTCACCTCCGGCTCCTCGCCCTGGGCGCCTTCCGGCACCTGCACCGGAAACGCGACCGCCCCCGTCCCCACCATCCAAGCCGCCACCGCCACCGTCCAGCCC
>NZ_VHLB01000058.1:0-55445 GCF_006547365.1 Myxococcus sp. AB056
CTGTCGCCCTTGCCCTCAACAGCCGGCCACGCAAGACGCTTGGCTGGAAAACACCTGCCGAGGCTCTCAACCCTTATCTATACTTACTTCAACCAAACGGCGTTGCGACGACCGCTTGAATCCGAGCAGTACACCTCGATTGGCTTCGGGCTTCGGTGCAAGGAAGCCGGCGTGCGCCCATCCATGGGCAGCGTCGGCGACGCGTACGACAACGCGATGTGTGAAAACTTCTTCGCCACGCTCGAGTGCGAACTGCTCGCACGCCGCCGCTTCACGTCTCACGCCGAGGCGCGGATGGCCGTCTTCCGCTTCATCGAGGGCTGGTACAATCCGCTCCGGCGCCACTCCGCGCTCGACTACGAGTCACCCGCTGGTTACGAGAAGAAGCACCGCGCTGCTGCTTGAGGGCGAAAGCGCGGAACGCTCTGCGGAACCGGGGCAACTTCAGGCCACCTCCTCGCTCAATGCCCTCCGCCATGGGCTGAGCGTGCGCAACCTGCTGCTGCCCGGGGAAGATGCCGCCGAGTATGAGCAGCACCTCGACGGCTACTTCTCCAGCTTCGCGCCGACCACCCTTCCCGAGGCGCACGTTGTCGTTCAGGTGGCGGACCTCGCTTGGAAGCTCAAGCGCCTGTCCAGACTGGAGGACGGCCGGGTGCTCGCACTGCTGGAGGAGGCGCTGGAGGGGACTGACGCCTTCGGGCTCGTCACCAGCACACGCCGGGCCCTGGAGGCGCTCTCCGGCCTCGTGGCCGTCGTGGACACCCGACCAACGGTCCCGAAGGAGCCAGAGCTGACGGAGGCTCTCCTGCGCGGCCTGGAGGGCACCCTGGCCCTCCTGCGCGAGGTGCCGGGGCTGCAGAGGCCGTGCTCCGACCGCTGAGCCTCGCGCTTCAGGAAGCCCGCGACACGCGCCAGGAGGGACGCCTGGAGCAGGCCGCCTATGAGCACCTCGGGAACATGGCCAAGGTGGCGCGGGGAGCCCTCGCCGCGAAGCTCGACCAAGAGCAGGCCGCCCTCGGGCTGGTGCGTGAGCGGCTGGCCGCCGAGGTGTTGCTGCTGGAGGACGTGGACCTCAAGAAGCTGGAGCGCCACCGCAAGCTGCTGGAGTCCTCCATGCAGCGCCAGCTCGACCTGCTCGGGCAGGTGCTCGCCAGGGTGTCCAGCACCACGCTCCAGGCGCAGGCCGAGGCCCGGGAACTGCGCGTGAAACTGCGGCTGGTGAGGTGATGCCCCGGGTTCGTTCTGACGCTCTGCCGAGGCTTCGAGCCCCTCGGCCACCTCGCTATTCAGTAGCCCTATCCGAATCCGGGAGAGGCCCCCCACCCCCGGGAGACAGGGGGCCCCTGCCGACAGGTCCAATTTCAAGGGGCCCCTGCATTTTCAAGAGTGCCCGGGTGGTGGGGTGGCCTCGAATTTTTCGGGGCCCACCGGGGCGGAGCCGCCTTCGCTCATGGGTTAGCGATGGCAGCACCCTGTGCTCGCCCTCTCGCTCCTCGCGCACGAGGGGTCGGGCGCCCTGGTGAACTCCTGAAGTTCGGTAGGTAGCGGAAGAACTCCCTGGCCACCGCTTCGACCGCCCTGATGTGTCGCCCAGCGCGGGCCCGTCCATGCGCTGAGGGGTAAGGAACAGGACGCCGGCACCATGTCGGGTTCGCGGGCCCTGTCCGTCCCTCGGCCAGCCTCTGCTGCCAGTGGGGCACATCTCAGCTCGGTGTCCTGCCAGGAGGTGACTGCTCTCCGCCACCTTCGTGTTCCGCTGGCGGCTCCAACTGTGGTGGGGGAACTTGCCCACTCCGCTTCCTGGGGCCGGAGCGCTCCGTTTTCTTCTGAGCCGGGCGCGCTGCATCCTCTTCGGTTTGGTTCCACGGGCGGAGCACCACGTCCTGCTCGTCTCCTTCGCCACCTCCCAGCTTGACGCCGTTGTGCGGGGCCCATAGGTGCTGTGGATCTTCTTCACCACGAAGCACCCGCTCGACCTGCTGGAGCCGGAGTTCCGCCAGCACAAGGATGGCGGTGATGGAGACGGGCGCTTGTAACTCCTGCTCCCGACTGTCCAGCGAGTGCGTGGCCAGTGCATCCGCGATGAAGCGCGCCCCCTCGATGGCGCATCTCACCTCTGCCAACTCGGCGGTGAGGCTAATAGCCTTGGTCATCGTGCGGTTTCCCCCGGGGTGAGTGACGTGGCCGCACCTCGACGATGCGGCCTTCTCCAAGGGCAAGAGGAGTTCCGCTCCATCCGCAGCGGGACTCCTCCCCAGGCACTACTGCCCGTGCCTCACCCATGCCCGAAGATGCTCGGCCAGCGCGAAGACGACGGCCGCCATCATCTTTCGGGTGAGTGTCGAGGCCAGCAGCTTCCTCACAGCGCTCAGCATGGCGTTCACCCCCTTCCCGCCCGACTGATTGCGCCTCGCCCGCACCGTGACAGGTACGGGGATGAAGCCTTCTCCTTGGTCCTTATCCCGCCAGGGAGGGGAGCTTTTCTGGAGCAAGCTGCACCGGGAAGATAGAGGCGCAAGCACCTACGCGACAGGTATGGAAGGCAGACGGCGCCAAGATCGTGATGCTCTGTTCGGCTCTGCCCCCCGCTTGGGGAGAGCCGAGTTGCTTCGCTCCGGGAAGGGCATCCTGGACGACGAGAGCGAGTTCCGCGCACAGGTCTCAGACAGGACGTTCAGCAGAGCCAGAGTGGGCCTGTTTTCCTTCCTTTCAGGCCCGCTAGGTGCACCACGACGGTGCCCGAACAATGATGTTGACTGGGACCACAGTTGCCGAGTCTTGTCCGATGCCGCAGGCAAGAGCAGGATGCGGCGAGAAGCCGCAAAGTCGAGTCGAGTCGAGGCCGGGGCCTATGGGTTATATCGTCATTGATACTTGCGTTTGGCTCGAACTCGCCTCAAAGCCGAACCTGCGCCCGCTGCTGGATGCTCTTCGGGAGTTCGTTGCGCCCCCCCCGCATCAGCTTGTAGTTCCGGCGCCTATCATGACCGAGTTCCATAGGAATCGCGATGGTTGCCGCGACTCTTGGGAGCGCGGCTTTAGGACCCACATCCAGAACTTCAAGTTCATCTACCAAGCGATTCCGGAGACGCGAAATGATCTGGTTCGCGTGCAAGGCATCGCGCAGGAGATGGTTCAAAAAAAACGGCAGGTGATCGAAGATAACTTAGTTACGGTCGACACGATCTTGGCCGCTGCAAAGTCTTGGCACCCCGGTCCTGATGACTACCAAGACGCCTGCACCCGGTGTTTGGAAATGCGGGCGCCGGCTGTTCAGAAAAACCGCAGCAGCGTGGGTGATTGCCTCATCTGGAGAGCAGTGCTGGATTTACTCAAGCAGCACTGCGTTTGGTTCTGCAGCGCTAACACTAGCGACTTCTCGAATCAGAAGAAGAAGGATGAGTTGCACCCTGAGCTTGCGACGGAAGCATCGGGCGGACCGCACACGTTGCGGTACTACTCCGACCCATCCAATTTGGTGGAGGATCTTCGTAAACTGCGCAATGCCCCGCCACCTGCTGTGGCGCTTCCGCGGTACTACGACTATGCACCGTCGACTCCGACTCGATGCCCCAAGTGCAACGCGGACGGCTCTTTCACTTCCGGGGCATACCTCCGTTCACAGTATGGCGGCCTCACTTGGCAGTACGTATGCACGTCATGCAGCTTTCACTTCGACACCGGAGACTTCTGGGACTGACGCGCTTCGCGCGCAGTCCATGTGCCAGCGTGGTGAGCGTTCGGGCAAATCAGAGCCGTCGACTGGTGCGTAGCCTGGCGGGCCTCAAGCATGGCCGTGGGGCCGTCCTGGCTGGTCTCAACCGCCGTCACCTTCCCGGGCTCGTATCGGGCATCATCCTCTCGGTCTCATCCTGCGTGACCATCCGTACGATGGGCTTCTACGAACATCCCTAAGAGCACCGTGCGCCCCTGGTTTGGCGCTGAGGGACCGAGGAGGACTGTCAGGGGCCGGGTAAATGGATCGCGCCCGGGTCGGCCAAGCGGATCGCGACACTTGATCGATCAGGACTGGCCGCTTGCGGCCGGTCGCCATGCACCCGCGTGCGGAGGGAGGGGCAAGGGCGCAGAATCGTTCAGGTTTCGGCGAAGCCGACCCTCGATGCTCCCGAGCACGCGGGCCCCCCGTCTGATCGAGACTGCGATCCAAATGGGTGACCTGGGGATGATCCGATAGGGCGGTCCGTCACACTCGTCGTGGACCCGTCCTCTGAGCTATATCGACGGGCGAAAGCGTGATATCCCCGTGGATTCTAGAGAAGTCGACCGCCGATGCAGCTTAACGATCGCAAAGAGCAGTTCAGCATCGCGTACGTGCACGCCATCGCGTCGGCTGCGGGCGTGATAACGAGTACAATGAGCCACGTGGACCGCTTGAGCGTCGATATCAAGCTTACCGGAATGCCACCGGCGTATCCGCGATGCCCGGAGGTCAACGTACAATTGAAGTGCACGTCGAATTTCGAACTCGATGAGCACGACTTTGGGTTCCCTTTACCGATCAAGAATTACGACGATCTCCGCGATGAGAATCTGTCCGTGCCAAGAATTCTTATCGTGCTGCTTGTTCCGAAGAACGCTCATGAATGGCTCGACATCGACGAAAGCCGTATGCTCGCACGGAATTGCGCGTACTGGCACTCGCTCCGCGGTGAACCCCCGACGACGAATAAGGAAACCGTCACCGTCCGAGTGCCAAGAAAGAACAAGTTCGACACCGCCGCACTGGAAGCCCTGATGTTGAGGGTGAACAATGGGGGTGTGCCATGACACCGGTGATTCCAGACGAGGACCTGCTCGCTAAGATCGACGTCAAGGATGTCCGGTCTTACCTCGGCTTGACTGGGTGGCAGCTTGTCGACGAGCAGCCAGACCGCATCGCGCGATACACCAAGACGCTGGATGACACCGGACGTCAGTATGTAGTCACCGTTCCACTGAAGCGGTCATTCAGCGATTATTCAGCGAGAATCCTCGACCTTGTGGCGACGCTTTCGGACGCTGAACGCCGTTCCGGAGAAGCGATCGCCCTGACGCTGTTGCAAGGCCGGTTCGATTCGCTTCAAGCTCGAATTGAAGACGATGGTAGTCGTGATGGTTCCATCGATCTCGTCGATGGGGCTGCCGCATTTCAGAGCATGAAGGAGTTGCTGCTGTACTCGGCGATCGCAGAAAAGGGTCCCAAGCCGGTCTATTCCTCGCCCAGCTACGAAGAAACAAAGCGGCTCCTCAAGGGCTCTCGTCTTGCTCAGACCCAGCGCGGGAGCTTTGTTTTGTCTGTTGTGACAGAAATCCCATTTCAGGAGCAGGCACTTCCAGGCTTTCCCGATGCACCTGAGCCCCACCCCCGAAGGGTAATGCGACGCCTTGCTACCGCCTTGCAAGCCGCGCATGAGGCAGGCATCGAGGATACGGAAGCGGCTTTCCGTAAGCGCATTGAATTCGGTCTCAGCGCGAACTTGTGCGCTGCAATCGGCCGCTTTGGTAGGAGCAGCAGCCTTCACGGGGTTTCTTTCAAATGGCATTGGTCGTGGACAATCGCGCCGCCAAACCTGCAACAAGAAATCAAATTCAGTCCTCAAATTCTTCGTAATATCCGCGCAGGAGCTGAGTACCTTCGAGAGAACGTACCGATTGATGATTTCCGCGTTGTCGGCGTCGTTGATGTATTGAAGAATCAAGGTAAGGACACGAGCCGTGTAGAGCTTCTTGAGGAGCGCGGGGGGCGAGTTAAGCGCGTGCACATGACCTTGAGTGGCCCCGATAACGAGAAGGCGATTACTGCGTATAAGGAGAAACGCCTTGTCACGTGCGTCGGTCGCCTTGAGAAGCACGGGGGCAAGGTGAGCCTGTTGGCCGTCCGCGATTTCGTCATCCTTCCAAGCGGTCCTCTTGGCAGACCCGAGTAGAGTATCCGACTGGCGGACGCCGTGCCGGACGGCTTGAAGACGGACGGGGGCTGTGCTCGACGGAGGTTACGAGCCGGGACGTGAGCGGACTGAAGGGAAGGGCTCCAGCGACGGAGCTCAGGAGGAATCGGCCGGGCGCAGGCGCTTCCACTCGTGCGGCAGCAGCTTGCCGATGCGTGCGTTGGTGTGCGTCTGCACGCGCAGCAGCACGTCGGCCAAGTCCAAGTATTCCTCGGGTTGACGCCGTTGGCCTCGCAGGTTGCCACCATCGCGTAGCAGCCGGCTAGGTTCTCGCCCGTTGCCGAGGAAACTGAGAGTGCCTCAGTTCATGCCTCTACCTGCCTTGGCTGCTGCGGAACAGTTTGGCGCGGTGGAAGCGTAGATAATTCTGCTGCTCTGGGCTGAATGTCCCCACGTTGGGCGTCTTGGTAGGCTCCACCCCCATCCGCTGCATGATATCTGGGTCAACCTCGCGGGATACCAACAGATCACCATTGTCCTCGAATGAGATGAAGCCCCTATCAAACAGAAAGTCGATGCTGGGGCTCAGCAGTAGGCCGTTGCTACCATCCAACCGTTCCTCGTTGGAACTGCATCGCCAGGGCTTGATGTGGCTAGCGATGAGGAATTTGAGAATACTCACCCCCGTGATGCGGCAGGCCTTCTCCACCCTGGCCACATTCTCCCGGAAGAGTCCCTGGCCACGGCGTGCCTTCGCGAGCGCTTCCCGGTCCGTTTCCGGTATCTCGGCCTGAGTTCGTATGAGCTTCTCTATCTCCTCCTCATGTTGGGTATATGCCTGCTCCACACGCTCAGCATCCGCGGCTGCCCAACTTCTTTTAGCCACCACCGTAGGATTGCCGAGGGTGCGCTTTTGGCCGTCAACCTGGATGGAAATATAGGGCCTAGTATCTAGGCTGAACTTCCACCGGATAAACTCTTTTCGATTCAGGGAGTAGACGTGTCCCAAGTCCGTGATCTCGTAACGTCTCTCGTACCCCAGTAGCGGCACACGCGGTCTGATGTGGACGTCGGGCGGGAACGCCGTAGTTTCCTTATAGGTGTCACGACGGCGTTGGTTGATGCGTTGGAATTTGTTTGGCCGTCGTCCCATCTCCTCACCTTTCATAAGCACAGCGCTGTTTCAGCGGAACCTGTACTTCGTACATTCGGAGCATAAACGAGCCCGGTCCTTGCGGTGATCCACTGCACCTCGGCTGCTCCTAGAAGAGCCGGGGGCGGCACTCAGCGGATGGCGACCGGGCCTGGGCGGGCGCCTTCTCAGCCACACCTCGCCAAGGAACACGCTACCATTGGTCTCCTGCGAACCTCCCTGGAGCACCGTACGCCCTTGGTTTTGTCTCCAGAATGTCTCCAAAACTGGAGGGGACTCCGGGCGACAAGTGGGACTGCCGAGGACTCACCCGTGGACTCGAAGTGCCCGGACTCACTCACGATTCAGCGAAAGGCGTGTGCCGTCGCGGGTTTAGGGCACCCCGTGTCCACGGGTTCAAATCCTGTCTCCCCGACCACGTCATGAAGCGGGCTGGAGATCGCAAGGTCTCCAGCCCGTTTCGTTTTGAGCCGATAGTCCTCGCGGCTCTGGCCGACCGGTTGCGGGCGCGAACCTCGGGTCACCTGGGCTGGACGGGGACGCGAGCCTGGAGTTCCTGGCGCGGGTAGGTGCGGAATTCATCGGCTCATTTGCCGGCAGATGGCACCACTTCGAACTGTGGCCGTTCTTGCTGAGTATCGCCATCCGGGTCCTCAACTCGTCGAAGGCGTCCGTGACTTCGTCTGTCGCGGCGAAGGAGCGCTGCTGCCCGTCGGCGAGGCGGTACCCGCCGGTTTCTTCGGAGAAGAGGGTGATGGCCAGGTACGAATAGGTGGCCTGAACCCAGCCGTCGTCAGCTTGTTGTACACGCCTTGGGCGATGGTCTGGTGAAGCTGTTCGATGTCGGGCGTCACGTCAAGAATCTGGGGTTGGCGATCAAACGGCTCTTCGTGGTCGTGCCGATTGCCCCGTTAATCCGAAGCTTGCTGGCGCGAAGTATAGGATGGATGGGAGCCCTGTTTGTTGGAGTGGGTCATCGGTACAACGAGCCGTGGACGAGATTGCTCTCTCGACGCCTGGAGCCAAGACTTCACTGACTCCCATGACTGACTTTGAAAACCCAGGACGATGGCTCATCGCGCAGGCGGTCCGGATGCTGGTGGCCAACTGGTCGTCACGTGATGAGCGGAGGCGTCCTTGGGGGACCTGGGTTCTGCTGTGGGGGGCTATCGAGAGTGATGAGGAACTTGAACGCCTCAGGATTGCTGTGCCGCTGCTAGGGGCTTGGTTCCTGAGCGACTCCTGTTTCGTTCGTCATGACGTGTGGCGCTATCTGCGCCACCGCTCCATGCAGCATTCTTCCTTGTACTCCCCACTGGCGACAAGGGTCGGAGTGCTTGAAGTCGCTCCGTATCGTCGCGAGCCTGCGGTGTACGCGGCAAGTCACTGCGGACTACGGGATGCGTACGGAGTGCGACTGGAGAGGGATTCATCCGGCCAGGTGACCGAGCATCGCATCTGGATGGCGTGACTTCTCCCGGACTCCATCAGATCGCTGTTAGAACGCCGCCGCGCGGGTCTGGTAATGGAGCTACCCCCGCCAAATCAGGCACGACTCGGATTGGCTCACCCTCTTACGCGACAACATCCCTGACACAGGGGGAAGGTGCTGTGTCCTGGGACGAAGACCAGCGTGCGAGGCCATTGCGGCAGCGTTGAAGCACCGTAAGCGTCGGGCCAACGACGTGCTGAGAGCCCGTGCAGGGGCCCCGACTAGAATGGGGACTTCCGCAGGTCCGTGTTGTCTTCAAGGAGCATCTGGAATCGCTCCAGCTCCTTGGGACGCTGCATGCCCACGCGAAGGTTGAAGTGGGGGCTATCAGGAGGGCGGTACAGTCGTGCTGCGGCCCCCTCCCGCTCGAAGAGTAGGCTGTAGCGGGGATAGGGGAGCCGGGCGAAGCCCATCTTCTCGATGAGACGCGCGAGGTCCTCGGCGCTGGGAGTCGAGTGTCCCTCCCTACGTACATAGCTGGCTTGATGAGGGAGGGTGGGCAGGTGGACGTGCTCCATGGCCCAGAGGAAGAGCAGCTCCCGGAAGCTGATGGCCTCCCGGTGCAGCTTCGTCTTCCATGCGTCCGCACCAAAGGGCATGCGCGCGACCTGACAGTCTCCTTCTTCGGAAGGGGACTCCAGATCGAGCCAGTAATGATGAGGGGCCAGTGGGTCGGGGTCTCCGAAGATGAAGAGAAAACGCCTGGAGGGCAGCTCTCCCTTCGGTACGACCCGATAGAGTTCGGCGACATCGAGGATGGGGTCGAAGGAGCGCACATGGGTCAGGAGCGGCCCTCCACGCGACCCGAAGACCTCGGCGAAGAGACGGTAGACGGCTGGGAGCGGACGACCGAAGACGTCCTCCAATTCATCCACGAGAAAGTCTGGGTAGCCTTCGATTTGATCGCTGGAGCCGGGAGCGTAGCGCCCGAGCAGTGCAAGTAGTTCATCCATGGTTCAGGCGCATTCCTTGCTGTTGTCTCACAGCATTTTGGGGGGGCAGGACCTGGAATTCCTTGCAGGAGGGAACGGATTCTCCTTGGCCGAACGCCTGCTTGAGCTTGCAGGGCTCCGCGTCGCCCTCATCTTGGCGTCTGTACTCCACGCTCACGGTGAAGTTTTCCTGGTTCCGCAGCCCCGCCTCACCGCCGCCTTTACCAGCCGCTCGTACTCCTGCGGCTTGTAGAACTCCAGGTGGTGGGGCCACCTCCAACAGTTCGATGGTGGCGGGCATCTGCTCGATATCTCGCACTCCTATACGAGGATCGGGTGCCTGAGGGCGGAGAACAGTTCCAAGAAGGAGAAGGGCCAAGTGCATGGGTGGCGATTGGCGACCCCGAACCTCGCCAGGGCGCCTGTCCGTCCTTTGCTTCCGCCTTGAGTGGCGGCAGGGGCGGGGGGCCGCTCGCCAGGATGATTTCCAGGCGGTGGGTCTGCGCACGTGCCGGGTACGCGCGCCCAGTGGCATCGTTTCGGTTCCCGTGGCCACGGTGCCACATCCGGATGGCCGCACCCTAGCTTCCGTAGCTGCGCGTTGGCATCGACTGGGGAAGCGTTCCTCGACCGTAGGCACCTGTCGTGCCACCCTTCTGGCCGCTCTCAATCCACCGCCCGTCGAGGTGCTCCCCATGCCGAAAACAATGTCGCTGTCCCAGGTGATGAAGCTGCTTGAGAGCCATGGTGACGAGAAGGTGCGCCAGCGCTACGTGCGCGACGGGGTGGTCGACAATGTCTTTGGTGTGCTGCTCGGCAAAATCCGTGGCCTGGCAGCGACGTTGGGGACGAACCACGGGCTCGGACTGGAGCTGTGGGGGACCGGCAATCACGATGCGCGCATCCTCGCGTGCATGCTCCTCGACCCCGCGGCGCTCACTGAGAAGGAGGCACGCGGGCTCCTCGAGCCACTCTCGAACCCGAACCTGGTCGACGAACTCGTCGGTCGCGTGCTCGTGCATGCGCCCGTCGCCCCGAGGCTTCAGGAGAAGTGGATGGACGGCAGCAAGGAACTCCCTCGCCGCGCCGGATGGAAGCTTCTTGCCGGGCGCATTGCGCGAGGCCTCGAGAAGGAACTCGACGTAGGCGCGACGCTCGAGCGCATCGAGCGTGAGCTTCCGGATGCACCGTACCGGGTGAAGGAGGGCATCAACTTCTGCCTGGTCTGGATCGGCCTCCACCTGCCCGCGTACACCTCGGAGGCCATCGCCATCGGCGAGCGCCTCGGTCGCTGGGACCCGCGACCGATTCCGAAGGGATGCACTTCGAGCTACGCACCGGAGTGGATCGCCGCGGCGCTCGCGCTGCGGAAAGGTGAGAAGACCGAAGCCCGAAAAGCGATGGATGCGGCCGCAAAGGCGAAGGCACCGCGCGGCGAAGGGAAGCCGGCAGTCGCGAAGGCGAAGGTCGCTTCGGCCAGGAAGAAGAGCACCGCGAAGAAGCCCTCCGCCAGAACGCGGGCGCGCTGACGTCCCTGGCCGCCTTGCTTGAGGAGGGCGGCAGAGAGTTGTGGGGCGTGGCTGCGCCAGGCTCGGCACCACGCCTGCTTCACCCGGAGCGCGGCGATTGGGATTACGCCCGCTCGGCGAAGAGGTCGACATGGGCGGTGAGCGCCTCACTGCCCTCGGCGCCCCCAGTGCTCGCGAAGGTGAGCCCGGTAGCCAGCACGCTCACGCCCTCGCGGCTCTTCCGCCCGTGCGATGCGCAGTCACAGCAGGGCCTGCACGGTGAGCGGGGCCTTGGCGAACTCCACGAAGCCCAGCTCCACCTGGCCGCGCACGGTGCCCTCCTCGTTGAGCCACAACCAGAAGCGGCTCTGCTTCACCTAGAGGCTGAAGCGCTCCGGGTCCGGCTTGTGAGTGCCCGCCGCTACTACGGCCACAGGGGGCTGCTGGGGGAAGGACTCCACCGTGGCAGCACTTCCTCTGCACGACGGGGCAGCGGCACACGGGAGCGCGTCGCGGCGACCGTGCGATGGACGCGCTATCGTCGCGCCAATGATGAGCTCTCTCGACTTCACTTCCTGGCGTGGCCTCGCGGCGACGCTGGCCAGCCTCGTGCTGGTGTCGCTGGTCATCGTCAGCATCCGCCTGCTGGTGATGCAGACCGTGCAGCGCCGGCGCGAACGCGAGAACCGTCAGATCAACGAGCGGCTGAAGACGCTGATCTCCGCATACAAGACACTCGGCGGCTCATTCACCGGTGAGCTCGTCGTGGACCCGACCCATCTGCGCGACATGCGCCGTCGGCTCGCGGCTGGCGAGCCACTCGAACAGGAGCCCGACCAGGGCCTCGTGCTTGCGTCGTCGCTCGACCACCCGGCGCTCGAACGCCGTCGGCGCACGCGCGACGCGGTCGAGGCCGCGCTGTCGGATGTGATGCTGCTCGGCACCGAGGAGCAGGTGCGGCTCGCCGCGGAGGCTGCCGCGGACATGGTCGCCGGGCGCAAGGTCGGCACCGCGCGGCTGGTCGTATCGCTGCGCGATTTCATCCGCCGGGCGCTCGACCTCGAGCCCATCCCCCACGGACTCGCGATTCCCGACCAGGGCCCAGTGCGTCCCAGCGGCGGAGGAGGGGGCAAGGGCGGCGACAAGGGTGGCGGAAGAGGGGGCGGCGGCGGAGGTTCCGGCGCTGGAGGCGTCGGAATGGGCGGGGCCGGCGTCCATGCGGACACCGACGACACTGAAGACGGCCAGCGCGTTTGAACCCGGAACCGAGTTCCATTTCTATCCGTAAGGCGTTTCTTCGTGCCGTTGGAACGGATAGGCGAGCTGACCCAGGTAGGTCTCTGGAGGCTGGAACTTCGTCGTTCCATACCGCGACGGCCAGTGCTCGGGCAGATGCGCGGTGCCGAAAATCGTATCAATGAAGGACAGGAAGACAGCGAAGTTCTTGTCGATGCCTTCCTCGTCGGACGTGTGGTGCCAGTGGTGGAATTCGGGCGTCGCGAACACCCAACGGAGATAGGGCCAGCGGTGGCTCACGTTGGCGTGGATGTAGACGGCGTGGAAGGACACGAAAACGAGGTAGCCGTAGATGGCGGCCGGGCTGAATCCCAGCAGGAACACCGGTATGAACCCAGCGAACCGGTTGACGAGCACGTCCACCAGGTGAGAGCGCGAGCTGGCCAGCCAGTCCATCTGCTGACTGGAGTGGTGGATGGCGTGGAACTTCCACATCCACGGCACTTGGTGGAAGGCGCGGTGCACCCAGTAACTCACCAGGTCCACCACCAGGAGGATTTCGAAGAATTGCAGCCACACGGGCTGCGCGGCCACATGGGCCTGGAAGTCCATGCGCACCGCCCAGGAGAAGAAGACCTGCACCGGAATCATCACCGAGAAGGAGATGAGCTGTACGCCCACGTGGCTGACAAAGAAGTGCTTGAGGTCTGTCTGCCAGCCCTCGCGGAAGATGCGCTGCGGGTGGAGCCCCCACAGCCGCTCCATGGGGATGAACAGGAGCCCCAACACGAGGAGCTCCAGCGCGAAATAGTCCAGGCCCGCGCTCAGCGCCCGCGGCTGGTGGGTGAGTGGCTCCGCCTGGCTGCCGCCCAGCAGCATGGCCACCAGCGCGAGCAGCATGGCGATGCCGCCATGCGCCTTGGAGCGCAAGGTGAGCACGCTGAATGCGCCCAGCGCGAAGGTGGCGACGATGGCGGCCTGGAGGATGCCCCGGAACACGCCCAGGTGCTCCACGTAGAAGGCCCGGCCGTCGTTGGACACCAGCAAGTGGGGAAACAGAAAACAGAATTCGACGCAGACGCACAGCACGCCCAGCAGGCCGCCGGTGACACCAGCGCGCTTGCCCAGGTTGATGCGCAGGGCAGGAGTCAAGGGGAGGTCCAAGAGGAGTCTTCCTGAGAGAGATTGCCTTGGGGCAAGCCTATTCCACTTCCCGTCCGAGGCCAGCATCGGCCTCGTTGGCTCCGGCGGTCGCGTGTACCTTCCACCCGAGGCCAGGCCCCATCACCTGCGACGCACCACTCCATCCAGACAGGAACGAATGTTCCAGGACATGGCTGAATGTCACGTGCCGCGCGCCACATCGCGTTGCTGATTCCAGGCGCCTGCAGTTAAAGCCCGCTACGTTCGCCGAGCGCATCGACATCGGGGCGGGGCCCGGCTCTGGCGACAGGGAGCGCACATGCGAGTCGCGGTAGTAGGGTGGACGAGTCTGTGGTGCATCGCGCTGTTCGCCTGTGGTGGTTCCTCCGGAAGCGCGAACAGCGCGGAGCGGAGCGAGGACACGGCCGTCCTCGCGGATACCCGGACCTTGACGTGCGCCAGTCTCCAGGTCGAAAGCGGCTCCATCGGCTCGGGGCAGACCGTCCAGGGGCTGCACACGCAGACGTTGTCGGGCACGCAGGACCGCTGGGCGGAGTACGTCGAGTTCTTCCCCGGCACCTCCGCCACGTGCACGTACTCGCTTCCCGCGGACGTGGTCGCCGCCGACGTCGTCGCCGCCGAGGTGGGCATCAACTATCGAGGGCCCCTCAAGTCACAGATGCGCTGGCTGTTCGAAGCGTGGGACTACACGGCGGGCGCGTGGGTGCTGGTGGGCGACAACACCTTCGCGCAGTCCTGGAGGTGGACCGCCACGTCGCTCGCGCTGACGTCTCCCCAGCGCTTCGTCAGTGGAGGCCCGGTGAAGCTGCGCTACCGCACGACGTCCACGGCGGATGCGTCGCTGCTGGACCTGCTCGTGGTGCGCATCCAGGTCGCCGCCTCGGACGCGGGAACGCCCAGCGACGCCGGGACTCCCACGGACGCGGGCACCCCTGGCGACGCGGGCACCTCCTCCGACGCGGGAACGGGGACCGACGCCGGCACGCCCGTGTCGTGGGAGGGCGTCCACAGCTTCACCTACCAGCTCACGAACTATCCCCAGGGGAAGCTCGACACCATCGCCGACTCGAAGTTCGACCTCGCCATCGTCGAGCTGTCGCGTGACGGCTCCGATGGCTGGTTCACCGCTGCCGAAATCAGCGCGCTCAAGGCCAAGGGCAAGCAGGTGCTCGCGTACTTCGAGATTGGCGCCATCGAGGAGTATCGCCCCGAGTGGCCCCATGTTCCCGACGACCTGAAGCTCGGCCCCGTGGCCGGCTGGCCTGACGAGCAGTACGTGAAGTACTGGGACGAGCGCTGGTGGCCCATCGTCCAGGGCCGCATCGACCAGGCGCTCGCCGCGGGCTTCACCGGGTGCTACCTGGACATGGTGGTGACGTATGAGGAGATTCCCGCGAACTCCGCGGGCACCAACCGCGCCGACCTCGCGCGGAAGATGGTGGCCCTCATTGCGCGCATCAACCAGTACGCCAAGGCACGCAACCCGGCCTTCAAGGTGATGCCCCAGAACTCCCCCGAGCTGGTGGATGACCCCGCCTACCTGCCCGCCATCGACGGACTGGGCATGGAGGACATGTACTGGTCCGACGACAACGCCTGCGACGAGGGCTGGTGCGAGGAGAACCGGGCGAACGCCGCCCGGGTCCGAGCGGCCGGTAAGCTGGTGCTCTCCACCGACTACGCCATTCAGGCCGCGCACGTCGCGGACGCCTATACCCGCTCACGCGCGGCGGGCTTCGTCCCCTACGTCTCCGTGCGCGCGCTGGACCGAATGACGGTGAACGCGGGGTGGGATCCGCAGTAGCGGCTCTGGCCGTCCGGCGCTCCGCCACGGGTGGAAGGGGCGCCGGTGGCGGCTGCGGTGAGCGTCAAGGTAGATGCCGCGTGAAGGAGGCATCTGATGCGCCGGAACTCCTGCACTGCAAGGGGGGCGGATTGGATTGGGGCCGAGGCGGACGGGGCCCGCCGGTGTCCGGTCCCGCGTGTCGCGGCTCTACCGCTCGGGGGGCGGGAGCGGCACTGGTATCGCGCGCGGTGTCGTCGCGCTGGGCATGATGCCACTGAGGTCGTGTATGGCACGCCTGCTTCGGCCTTGTCGGTAGTGCGCCTGCCCTCCCTGGTTGCCGCTGCCTGGCAGACGAAATGGGTGGGACCACCGTGCCCTTGATTAGAACAGGGACTTTCCCAGGTCCGTGTTGTCCTCGAGGAACATTTGGAAACGCTTCAGTTCCTCGGGGCGCTGCATGCCAATGGGCCCGGAGCGGCCCTTCACGCGACCCGAAGACCTCGGCGAAGTGACGGTAGTCGGCTGTGAGCGGGCGACCGAAGACGTCCTCCAATTCGTCCACGAGAAAGCCCAGGTAGCCTTCGATTTGACCGCTGTGGCCGGGAGCGTAGCGCCCGAGCAATGCAAGGAGTTCGTCCATGGTTCAGGCGCATTCCTTGCCGTGGTCACACAGCATTTCGGGGGGCCGGACCTGGCATTCCTTGCAGGAGGGATGGAATCCCTGTCCGAGGATGATAGGCATTGTGCGCACCTGCTGGTGCAGGCGGTGATGGTTTCCAGAGGCCGCATGGCCTCCAGGCATCAAGGCGCGCACGCGTTGGTACCCAGGCCGGAGGCTGTCTGAAGTTGACATTTGGGTGCTGGAATTTGTGCGATTGATTGCAATTCATGTTTTGCGGCTTTGAGGCTGGTTTGTCTTCGTCGTAGGGTGGTGGGCGTGGACGGGACGCGTTCACATGGCAACGCCCTCCTCAGGCGTTTCAATTTCTGAGGAAGAAAGAACAACAATGAAGAAGCTACTCCTGGGGTTCATGCTGGCCGTGGTTCCTGCCGTGGGCTGTGGTGTGGGCGCGGAGGATGCGCCGACGGACACCGTGGAGACGGTGACGACCGAGTCCGGTGAGAGCATCAACCTCGACTACAGCCCCCTGACCTCGGAAGAGGAGCCGCTGGCGTCGATGGGTGACGCGGACGGTGAGGTCTCCGCAATGGGCCCGAACTGTTGGGTCACGCTCCTGTACTGCAAGGACCCTCGCTACAACGACTGGGCGACCTGTAAGCAGAATGGCAAGTGCACAACCAAGCAGTTCGTCGACAACTGCCTCGCGCTCTACAAGAAGACCTGCTAGGCCTTTTTGGAGCCGCGAGCGCGGTGTGAAGAGCCCGGCACCCGCGAAGGGTTGCCGGGCTTTTCCTGTTCGAGGGGCAGGGTGGTGCAGAGGGCTGAAAGCGCCGCTGGAGAGGGCGCCTGGCGCGACGGCGCATGCCCTGACCCTCTGTCTCTTGACCATTATTACCATCCAGTAATAACAACCCCTCCATGGACGCGGATGAAGGGCTCGTGGCCCTTGGGTTCACGGAGGTGGAGGCGCGGGTGTACTGCGAGCTGCTCAAGGGTGCGCCCGCCACCGGATACCGGCTCGCGCAGGCACTGGGGAAGGCGCCTCCGAGCATCTACCAGGCGCTCGCCTCGCTCGAGCACAAGGGGGCGGTGCTCGTCGAGGAGGGCGAGCCCCGCTCCTTCCGGCCCGTTCCTCCGGACGAAGTGCTCACGGCGCTCCAGCGTGGCTTCGACACGCGCAGGCGCGAGGCCGCGGACGCGCTGCGCAAGCTCCACGCCCCGGTGCAAGACGACCGCATCTACCACCTCAAGAGCCACGCACAGGTGATGGAGCGCGCGCGGGCGATGATTGCCGGCGCCACCGAGCGACTCCTCTTCGACCTCTTCCCGCCGCCCCTCGCGGCCCTCACCCCGGCGCTCACGGAGGCGAGCGCCAGACGCGTGTCCATCGTGGGGCTTGTCTATGACGAACCCCCCAAGGCTCCCTTCGCCTGCGTGCGCTCGTCCAGCGCGGAATTCGTTCGGGAGCGCTGGCCGGGCGCGCAACTCACGCTCGTGGTGGATGCCCGCGAGTTCCTGGTGGCGTTGCTCACGCCGGACGGCACCGGCGTCAAGCAGGCCATCTGGAGTGACAGCGTCTATCTCTCCTGTCTGCAACACAGTGGACTGGCCGCGGAGATCCAGTTGAGCGCTCCTCCATCCGCGCGCACGCGGCTGGCGCGGTCCTTCTCCCTCATCAACTCGAGCCCTCCGGGGCTGCGCCAGCTCGTCGGGCGACAGCCCCGTTCCTCTTCCAAGCGCGGAGACACCCCATGAGAGCCCTCTTCGCGGTTCTGCTGACCCTGCCCCTCCTGGTTGGCCCCTCTGAAGCCGGGGCAGAGGCGCTGCAGCCGCTCCTCACGCGCCACCTCGCGTGGCGTGGCGGGGACGCCTTCACGCGGTTGGAGAGCATCCACGCGAAAGGGAAGTCCGAGACAGGCGGACTCCAGGGCCGGATGGAGTCCTGGAGCCACCGGGACGGGAGGGCACGCCGGGATGAGGACTACGGAGTGATGCGTCAGTCGATGACCATCACCCCAGATGGTGGCTGGAAGCTGAACGCCAGCGGACAGGTCGAAGATGCGTCGTCCACTGACGCGCGCGATGTACGGCACCAGGTGGCGCTCGATTTCGGGGCGGCGCTGCGGGGGAGCGCCGGCGCGACGCTCGCGCTGCAACCCGACGCGCAGCGCGACGGCCGCTCCTGGAAGGTGGTGCGCGTCACCTTTGGCGATGAAGACCTCTACGACTTGTTCCTCAATGAGGCCGACGGAGCCCTCCACGGCCTGCGCATCCGCGAGAACAACGTCACCCGCTTCGTGCGACTGGGAGACTGGCGTAAGGTCCAGGGCGTGCGAATGCCCTTTTTGGAGGAGGTGTTCACCGACAACCCGGACTCCGACTCACGAACGGTGGTGGAGGCGCTGGAGCTGAACGTACCCATTCCGTCCGCGGTCTTCGAACGCCCCCAGGACGTCCGCAAGGCGATCTTCGCGAAAGGTCACCACAGCACCGGCTTCATCCCCTTCGAGTTCTTCGACGAGAACCGCGTCTACATTCCAGCGCGGGTGAATGGTCATGCGACGCAGGTGCTTCTGGACAGCGGCGCCGAGATGACGGTGGTCGACACGGCCTATGCGCGTGAACTGGGGCTGAAGACGCAGGGGCAGCTCGCGGCGGTCGGCAGCGGAGGACATGCACAGGCTCAGCTCGCGGGCGGCGTGGACATCACCTTGGGCAACCTGCGACTGACGGGGCTGACGGTCGCCGTCATCGACCTGTCCGAGGTCGCACGCTTGATAGGCCACCCGCTGCCTGTCGTCCTGGGCAAGGAGTCCTTCAATCAGCTCGTCGTGGACGTGGACTTCCCCAACCGGCGTGTCGCCTTCCATGAGGCGTCCCGCTTCAAGGCTCCGCCGCGAGCGGTTCGGCTCCCGCTGGTCGAATCCGCGGGCGGGCAGCGTGCCGTCCAGATCTCCATCGAGGGCCGTCCCCCCATTCCGGTGCTCTTCGACGTGGGCAATGGCGGAGCACTCTCGCTCTTCCCCGCCTACTGGCAGCAAGCCGGGCTGCTCACGGGAAGGCGCAGCTCCAGGACGCTGTCCGGAGCCGTGGGCGGACTCCGGGAGCGCGATGTGGCGACGCTGAAGGACATTCAACTGGCGGGCATCACCCTGAAGGACGTGCCCACGGTGTTCGACGACGCGGGCAAGAGTATCTCCGCCTCGGACCGGCTCCTCGGCAACCTGGGGCTCGCAGTCCTCGGCCGCTTCCGGATGATAACTGACTATGCGACGGACACGCTGATGCTGGTCCCCGATGCCCGCGCGCTGCGGCAGCCCTTCCGCAAGGACCGGTCCGGCCTGATTGCCCTCCCGGCGGAGGGGCGGCTCGTGGTGAAGCTGGTGGCCCCTGGGAGCCCCGCCGCCGGCTCGGGCTGGAAGGTGGGGGACGAAATCACTGCCATTGATGGCAAGCCCATTGGCCCCGATTACGCGGGCACGGAACTCGCGCGTTGGCGATATCGCGCAGCAGGTCAGACGGTGGTGCTCACTTTGAAAGACGGCAGCAAGCGCCGGCTCACCCTACGCGACTACTACTGAGCCGCGGTCGAGCACGTCACTGCGCCTGGGAGCCGGCCCGCCCAGGATGGACCCTGGTTCTACTGGTACTGACCGACCCGGCTGAGCAGGTGTCTGACACGGCCCTTGAGCTGTGCGCCAGTCCGGTGGAGTGGCCTGACAGCCCCCCGCTGGGCACACGCCGAAGGCGGCTCATCCATCCATCCATTCAAGGGAGCAGCGCGACTGCTTGTGGAACAACACCCCGCCAGCTTCGCTGACCCCTGAGTCGCGGTCAGCGAAGCGGACTCCCGTGGCTTACTGCTCGGTGATGATCTCCACGTACTCGTCAGCAGAGATGGAGTTCCTCCACTTGGAAGAGAACCCCAGCGCGTGCTGCGGGTTCACCACGCGGGGCGCGGCCGTCTTCGCCACGTCCAGGCGGGTGATTTCGTTCTGGAACAGGTCCAGGACGAGGCCGAACTGCTTCGCGGTGAGGAAGGCCCGCTTCATCACTTTCTCCACCATGTCCTCTCGCGTCAGCTCGTTGTGAGTGCTCCTGAGGGACTGCATGAAGCCGTGGAAGGTCTCCGCGTCCATCGCGAAATGGCCGTTGCGCTGCATGGTGCAGCCCGGGTCCTGGTTCGTCCCACAGTCACGGAACGCGGGCTCGGAGTGGTGCCGCACATGTCGGACGGGCGTCTCGCGCGGCGCGACTTCCTCGCGATGCTCACGGCGCTCTCGGCGCTCATGTCGCCCCGACGGCGGCGGAGTTCCGGTTCCCGACACGTTCACCTCCATGCGAGTGCCGCCGCCACGAATCTCCATGTTGACGCCCGCTGCGTTGCCATCCGGGGACATGCCCTCCACGGAAATGCTGGTCGACGGCATGCCAATGTCATCGGCATGGATGTTCATCTCGACGTCCTGGGCGAAGGCGGAGGAAGCGGCGAACATGGATGAGGCAATCACTGCGCGAGCAATCGAGTTCATCGAGCTTTTTCTTTCTATTTGAGAAGCCGGTGGGCCGCGTTGGGGCGCGGGGAGTCATTCACCGACTGGCCCACCTGGACGCACCTCAGGGTGGATTATTCACGGCTCACTTGTCGACTAAAAAGCCTCGCTCGCTCGTGATGTCGTGCCCGGCGTAGGGCGCCCCGAGCCATGCGTCCCGGACCGCGATTTTTTCCGACGATTCAATGCAACGGTGTCGCCCGGCCTGTCTCATCCATTCGAGAGGAGGCATTTGAGGTGTCCGGTCGCTGCGTCTGCGCCGCTATCTTGGATAGGCACAGTCACCACATCGGCTCGCTGCGCGCGACGATTTCAGCCACGAGCGCGTCCTCGGTCGTCGCGTTTGAGTGAAGCGCAAGCGCTGGCGTGAACCACAGGCATCCTCGCCCATTCATGAGCTCAGTCACTGCGCGCGGCACGGCTCGGAGGTATGAAGGAAGGCGCTCGTCGTGTAGATACTCGAAGGGAACGAGTTCTATCGGATCCTCGCAGACGGACTCCCAATTCCCTGCCGGGTCTTTGAACGCGAACGTCATGGTACAGATGATTCCTCCACCCAGCCCGGCCTCGGGCTCGGAGACGTAAACCGCCACTTTCGCGTTATCGACGAGCGGAACCGGAAGGTCCTTGAACGAATGCCTGCAACTGCTCAGGAGCTTGTCCATCCACCCGGGTTACTACATCCTCGGTAGGAACTGGCGAGAAGCGTGGGGCGGCGAGGCATCTGGGCGGGACGGAGTGGCTGTATCGCCCCCGCTGGACACACGCCGGCCCAGGTGGCCCATCCAGTCTGGCCAATGCGGCCACCTCGCGAACGCCCCTCTCTTCCGCCGGGCGGTGTTCGTTTGGGTCGCAAGGAAGTGGTTGTCTGCAAGAGAGACAGCGCGAGAAGGCTTTCTCGCCAACTCCAACCACGTTGACTCCACCGTGAGGTGCTGACGCCACCGGCAACCTGCCAGTGCCTGCTCGGCGCTAGCGGATTGCCAGGACACAGGGGTCGCCGCTCGTGTCCATTCCCGGGCGCTGGCGTCTCCGGGACATGCGTCGTCGCGGTGCGCACCGGTACTCACGTTTCCTCGACATGGTCCCTCTGCGTCCTATCTGCTTACGGCGAGAGGGAACGCCCTCAATTGACGGGCGCGTGCTGCTGGAGGAACCGCCCCACCTGCGCCCGGGCGAGCTGACGGCCGAAGCCGCCATCCCAGATGTCGAAGCCGTGCTCCGCGTAGGGCAGCGTGAAGAGGGCATGGGAAACGCCAGCCTGGGCCAGTCGAGCGGCCATCGCTTGCGAGGCGTCGAGCGGCACGACGCTGTCGGCCCCACCATGGAGCAGGAGTGTGGGAGGGGAACGTGGCCCGACGTGGTTGATGGGGGAGAGCAACTCGTACAGCTCGCGGTGGCCTTCCAGCGGCACACCCGTGAAGCCCACGAGCGGTGCAGGGGCGCTCGCGGCGTAGGCCACCAGGTCGCTGGGCGCGTAGAAGCTGATGATGGCCGCCACCGACGTGTCCCCGGGGGCGCAGGAGGACGGAAGGCGAGCATCTCCCTCGGTGTACCCCGCGAGGGTCGCGAGGTGCCCGCCTGCGGACTCTCCGAAGAGGACGAGCCGGTCCGGGTCGATACCGTAGGTGGCTGCGTGGTCCTTGACCCAGCGGATGCCACACTTGACGTCCCCTGGGGCCTTCAGGCCAGTGGCAGGAGGAAAGAGCCGGTAGTCGAAGGAGATGAGCGCATATCCCCGCGCGGTGAGGAAGTCGGCCCAGGCGCGGGCATAGCCGCGCTCTCCGCCACGCCAGCCGCCCCCGTGAAAGTAGAGCACCCCGGGGCGAGCCCTGGAGGCGGAGGCATCGGGAAGGAAGACGTCGGCGTGCAGCTCGTGTCCCTCGACCACGGCGAAACGAACGGTGTGGCTCGGGAGGGGGCGGGCTCCGACGAGGGGACGGAAATACTCTCGGAGGCGGAGTGGAATGTCAGCCGCCCTGGCCATCTGCCACGCGGAGGCTGCGGGCCACACCGCGAGGATGCCGACGAGCAGTGCGCATGCCGCCGTCCCCCAGCGCAGCCATCTCCATACGTCCACGTGGGAAATCCAGACGGCCACCAGCGCGGTGAGGAGCGTCGGCAACAGCATCACCAGGCTGTATTCCCGCACGATGCCCTTGAGCAGGTGGACGAGCGTGGGCACTCCCGCGGGAGCGAAGAAGACGGCCGCGAGCAGCACGCAGCCTACGATGTGCAGTATCGCCAGGAGGGTCGGCATGGACGGGAGAGGGCAGGGCGGTGACGTCATCCGGCAAGAGGGGCAGACCGTCACATTCCAAGGGACATGCCCCCGCTGCAACGCGAAACGCGCACGGATGACGTCGGCGCACCGGCTCAGTCGAGGCCCGGCGACGACACGAGCGCTTCGAGCTGATCCATCGTTACGCGCAAGCCGTGCTCCATGCCGGACGCGAGGACGGCCTCCCGCACTTCCTTGGACGGATACAGTTCGCGGGAGACCATGTGTGTCTTGCCGTCGCGCTCGTCGAAGGTGACGGTGATGGTGACCGAACCCGCGTCCGCCATCGGTTCGAAGACCTGCGTGTATACGAGCCGCGAGGGCGGAGTGATTTCAGCGTACTGGCCGGAGAAGGCCACCTCACTGCCGTCCGGATTGCGCAGCACGTAGCGGTAGCCGCCGCCAACGCGCACGTCCGCCTCGCAGCTCACCATGGTGACGCAGTGGGTCTTCGGCGCCCACCAGCGCTTCACCAGGTCCGCGCGAGTCCACGCGTCGAACACGATGCGCGCGGGCGCATTGAACTTGCGAGAAATGACGATGGTGCGGTCCGACTCCAACTCCACTGACGTAAGGCTCATCACTTCATCCCTTCTTCTTTCGAGCATGTCGCTGCGCTGCTTCCATGTCCTGCGTCTTGAGTTCTTCGATGAGCGAGTCGAGCTGTCCCAGCCGCTCGTCCCAGATGTCGCGGTAGCGCTCCAACCACGCGTTCAGCTCGCGCAGTGGCTCGGGCCGCAGGCCGTAGAGACGCTGCTGGGCGCGCGCCTCCACGTCCACCAGCCGGGCCTCCTTCAGCACGCGCAGGTGCTTCGACACTTGCGGCTGGTTCAGGTTCAGCGCTTCTCCGATGGCTCCCACCGAGCGCGCGCCCCCCAGCAGGTATTCCACGATGCGAAAGCGGTTCGGGTCGGCGAGCGCCGTGAAGGTCTCAATCACGAGGATATATATTCCTCGCGGGGTATATTCCAGTCAAGGAATATTGCGCGGACAGGCCGAGTCGAGCGTTCGAACCGCGGGCCATGAGCTCCGGAGGAGCGGCCGCGTACTCAGAGCGTGTAACCGCCGTCGCTCAGCAAGGTCGTGCCTGTCATCAGCGCGCAGTCATCCGACAGCAGGAAGCCAATCTGGCGCGCGACCTCCTCCGGCCTGGCATAGCGGCCCAGGGGCGTCGCCATGGCGGCGAGCTCGGCGAACGCCGCATCGCGCCCGACCTGCGCCACTCGTTCCGCGAACATGGGGACGGCATCCCATACCGGTGTCTCGACGCCCGCGGGCGCGATGGCGTTGACACGGATTCGGTCAGCCGCGCCTTCCTTCGCCGCCACCTTCACCAGGTGAATCAACGCCGCCTTCGACGCGCCATACGCCGCGACGCCAGGCTCGGGCTTCACGCCCGCCGCGGACGCCGTCGCGACGATGGAGCCACCACGCCCCCGCATCGCACGCATCGCAGCGCGCAGCGTCAGGAACGCACCGTCCAGATTGATGGACAGGATGCGCCGCCATTCGTCGAAGCCATGGTCGACGATGGTCGCTGCCCCCGCGACACCCGCGTTGACCACGGCATGGTCAAGCCCCGCCAGCCTTGGCGCCAGCGCCTCCCAGAATGCCTCGTCTCGCACATCCCCCACGGCCCGGTCGACCGCGCATGGAAGCGTCACCGCCTCCAATGCTTCCTGCGCGAGGTCGACCAGAATCAGTCGTGTGGCACCTTCTGCTGCCAGATGTCGTGCCGTCGCCAGCCCGATGCCAGAAGCAGCCCCAGTCACGAGCGCGGTTCGATGTGTGAATGTCCCCATCGCCTCTTCTAGCCGCGCCTTTCGAGCGAAGTCGAGCGACGCTGACCTTCGGCGTGGGCATCACGGAGGCCAGCCAGTCAGGTGGAGCGCGGCACCGGTGGAGGGGCCGCGCTCCGTTACGTCAGGCGTCACTCTTTCCGCTGCCTCCTTCTGGTTCGCGAACGCGAGAGAGCGAAGAGTCCGCCGACCACCGCGAGAAACAGTTGCCCCGTACCGCCGCCCTCACACCCCCCGCAACCCCCGCTCGCGCCATTCACCTGCCCGTCACCAAGGTCCTCCTCGGGAGGCTGCTCCCCTGGCGGCTGTTCCTCGGATGGCGTCTCCCCGATGCCGGGCTGCGGGTCCCCTGCCAGGATGCGGAAGGGCGCGCTCGTGCCCGACACCGTTCCATCCTCGGTACTGGCGACGCGCAGCAGCGCCTCATGGCTCGGCACGTCGGGCACGCGCCAGATGAGGTGCCCCGTGTTCTCCACCGAGGTGGCTACCGGCACCCAACTGGCGCTCGCCTCCGTGGAGTACGCCACGTCCAGCGTCCGCACGTCGCCGAGCGTGGACCACCTCACCTCCACGTCCTGGCCCACGACGAAGTCTTCTCCGCCGGCCGGTGCGTCCAGCACCAATCGCGCCGCGGGCGCCGTCGCATCCGCCAGCCCGAAGTCATCCACCAGCGCCCATCCCACCCCTTCCAGGGCGACGCCCACGCTCAGGCCGAACGCGTCGGCCGGCAGCGCGATGGGCAGCTCCCACGACGCCTCCGTCCAGGCCTCCGCGGGTGGCAGGCTCGGGCCGCGGTTCCACACCTTCCACGTCCCATCCGCCCCCTTCACGGCCGCCTCCAGGTGCAGCGGCGTACTGGAGCGGTACCAGACGCTCACCCGCGAACCGCCCCCAGGCGTCACGGCGGGTGCACAGGTGCCGTCATCGCGCAGCACATGGAGCGAGGCGGCGCCCCCGGAGTCTTCCACGCGCTCGAGCCGGTAGGACCAGGCGCCGCTGTGCGCCTCGGCTGAGCGCTCGGCGCGCACGGCGCCACCGTGGGCGGGGCCCAACTGCCAGCAGTCGGGCACGCCGTCGACGTTCGCGTCGTCCTCGAGCGAGGGATTCTTCAGCGTGGCCGTGGGCGGCTGGGACACGGGGTGCACCGCGGGCCGCGCCGCACCGCCCAGGATTTCCTGCATCGTGCGCACCTCTGTTCCCATCGGTGCCCGCTGCGCGAGCCAGCCCATGAACTCCCGGAGGACGTCGGGCTTCACGCAATAGGTGCGCTTGGTGCAGTCCGGCGCCACGAAGTGGAAGACGACGACCACCCAGCCGCCCCCCGCGGCCTCCGCCGAGGTGACCCACGCCTGCAACTGCTCCAGTCCGTCGTCGCGCGTCACCGTCGCGGGCGTGCGGATTTCGTAGGGGTCGAGCGGAGGAATTGTCTCGGCCGTGGGGCAGGAGCCACACGTGTCCACCAGTCCCCGCACGTCGCGCGCGGCGTTGTAACCGCACGCCGCTGCTGTCTGGTTCACCACCGCATCGTTCGAGCCGAAGGGGAAGGCGAGGGAGGTGGGCGAGAAGCCCCAACTGAGCAGCCGCAAGCGGTCCTCGCAAATCTCCTGTCGTTGCTTCTCGGGCGTCAGCACCGCCAACTCCGAGTGTTGCAGCGTGTGTCCCCCGATGTCGTGGCCGGCCGCGGCCAGGCGGCGCAGGTCATCGAGGTTCAGGTATCCCGTCTGGCCAACCCGCCCGCTGATGATGAAGAAGGTCGCCTTCAGCCCCGAAGCCGAAAGCATATCCAGCACCTGGCGCTGCTCCTCGAGTCCGTCATCGAAGGCCAGCGTGACGACCGTCCGCGCCCCTGGCGCCCCGGCCCACGCCCCTCCGCTCCACACTCCCAGCACCATTGCGAGGAGGCAGGTGCCCGCCCGCGCGTTGAGCCTTGCTCGCATGTTCCCCCCTGTCTCAGCCCACGACGCTCCCCTTCGCGATGGGCCCCCTGCGCCCCGTCCCCTCACGTTTTGAGGCTGGGCGGACCCAGGCGCAACCGGAGTGCTCCCTCGCGGACGAGGGGGATGGCGACAGCAGCGCTGCTACACGCCCTCGCGTCGCAACTGGAGGCAGGCTCGGGGGGGCGGGCACGGGCCCTGCAGTGGGAGGGCAGGGCTGGCAGGGGGCCGGGTTCTGGCTTGGGACGGAAGGCCCCTGAGGTCCGACGCTGCGAACACCACAGGCGTTTTCAGGTGTGCGAACAGTGGAGCGAGGCGAACGCGGGAAGGGGCAGGAGCAGATGCCGGTGCATGCCGCGAGGCTGCCGCACCCTCCGCATCGGGCTGCCACGAAGGGCGCTGCCGGTGCCCGTCCGGAGTACGCGCCGGAACGGGCCGTGTGGCATTCCAGTTGAATCAGAAGCGAGCGAGGAAGGCGTCGTAGCCGCCGGCGTTGGTGTTGCCGCCGAGGCTTCCGAAGGTGTTGCCGGCCACGTAGGCGTTGCCAGAGGCGTCCACGGCCACGCCGCGCGCGATGTCCTGGAACGGGGTGCCCAGGGTGCGGGTGCCCAGCTTGGTGCCAAGCGCGTCGTAGCGGGTGAGGAAGGCGTCGAGTGAGCCAGTGGACGGGTTGCCATCGAGCGCGTCGGAGGTGTAGCCGACGAGCTGCACGACGTTGTTCGCGGTGACGGAGACGCCGAACGCGTAGTCAGTCTGCGCGCCACCGAGCATGCGGCTCCACTGGCGGTTTCCGGCGCTGTCGTAGCGGGCGAGTAGCACGTCGACAGTGCCGTTATTGGCGTTGCCGTCGAGGCTGCCGAACGTCTCGCCAGCGAGGTAGACGCCGCCGTCGGGGCCCACGGCGACGCTCTTGGCATCATCGAGCTCGCCCGCGTCGATTTGCCGGACCCACTGCTGGGCGCCGAGGATGTTGAGCTTGAGCAGGAAGATGTCGCTGCTCACCGGCGTGGTGGTTCCGTCGAGGCTGCCGAAGGTGTTGCCGACGACGTAGACCTCGTGGGTGGGCGTGACGGCGATGCCGCGCGCCATGTCGCTCGCGGAAGTGCCGTACTGCTGGAGCCAGTACGGGTTGCCCGCCGCGTCGTAGAGGGCGACGACGATGTCGTAGTTGTTGGGGTTGCCGCCGTTGGCGAAGCTGCCGCCGGTGTAGCCGGTGAAGAAGAGCTTGTCGGGCGCGCTGACGGCGAGGCCGGTGGCGAAGTCGTCCATCTGCGTGCCGTTCTGGCGCAGCCACTGACGGTTGCCGGCGGCGTCGTACTTGGCGATGAAGTAATCGATGCCGCCTGCGTTGGTGTAGAAGTCGAGGCTGCCGAAGGTGGTGCCGGCCACGTACACGTTGCCGGCCTCGTCGGTGGCCACCGCGGTGGCGCGGTCCGTCCGCGCGGTGCCGAACTGGCGGACCCACTGGAGGTTGCCGGCGGTGTCGTACCGGGCGATGAAGGCGTCCTGGCCGCCGGCTTGCGGGTCGGCACCGAGCTGGCTGGTCGTCTGGCCCGCCACGTAGACGCTCGTGCCCGAGACGGCCACGGCGTGGGCCTGTTCGTCGAGGTGGGCGCCGAGCTGGCGCACCCAGGACGGAGGTGGGACTTGTGCCTCAGCGATGGAAGGCACACCCGAGGCGCAGACAATGCCGACGAGCCCGAACATGCTCAAGAGAGGGTGTTTCATCACGAACTCCGTTTCTCAGCGGGGGAACTGAGCCGTGACGCCGGGAGGACGCCTGTCGTCCGCTCCGGGGGAGAAGTCTGTTGCCACGGCATCCCTGCAAGACCACGAGAGACGGGCGCGCGGAAGATGGGTAACGAAAGACACGCAAGAGACAGTGTCTGACCCAGGTCTGAGGTGTCATGGACCCGGATGCAAATGATTCACTGTGGCAGCTTCAGCGCCGTTGCGGCTGTGACATGTGTTGCTCTGCCCCCGTCAAATCGGACAGCTCAGGGGGGGCGAGTTGGCGGTACGGCACTCGCGGGGATCGTCATCTTCAGCCGGGGGGCGCCGGAGGCAGGTTGCCCTCTTGAGGGCACCAGGCGGGGGCGAGGAGGACCGCGGGCTTGGAGGCCCGCGGTCCTTCGCCGCGGCTCGCTAGTCCTTCGTGCAGACGACGTCGTCGACCTGGAGGTGGTCGCGGTCGGCTTCGCTGCGGCTCGGATAGAAGAACAGGCGCCAGTCACGCACGTTGCCCGTGATACGGAAGAACACCGGCTGCCACTCGTCGCTGTCGACGGTGAGGAAGTCGGTGGCCGGGCTCCAGCCGGCGCTCGAGTAGCTGCGATGCCGGATGGTGCCGTGGCCCCGCACCCGGTACGAGCAGGAGTAGTTGCCGCTCGGGATGTTGAACTTCTCGAGCGTGAAGCGCTCCGCGACCTCGATGGGGACCACGAACTGCAGCGCCGACGAACCGCCATGCACCGCCGCCGTATAGCGCACGAGTCGCGACGGCCTGATCTCCGTGCCCGGGTCGGCGACGCCGTTGTCCAGCCCGTACCAGTAGTCCGGGATGAGATGGTTGCCGTGGTAGGGGATGTAGGTGGTGCTCCAGCTTTCGAATCCACCATTGGGGATGATGTTGGCGGGGTGGTCAGCGGACACGCAGCGTCCGGTCGCCGTGTCGCAGGCCGGCAGCTCACCCACGCAGTCGTACGTGGTGAAGCAGGCTCCCGCGGACAGCTCGCACACGCCGCTCGTGGGGTTGCAGCTCGTCGCCGGGTGGTTGCACACGACGCCGGCGCAAGGGTCGCCCTCGACGCAGACGTGGCTGGCCGTATCGCAGACCGGCGTCTCCGGCGTCCCCGCGCAATCCGCGTGGCGAGTGCAGCGGCCGGCGGCGACCACGCACGTGTTCGTCTCGTCGCAGGCTTGCCACGCGCTGCAGTCCTCGGCAGCGTTGCACCGGCCGGCGAGCGGCTCGCAGGTCGCGGTGGCATTCACGCAGCGCTCCCAGGACTCGCAGCTGACCGCATCACACGGCTCGGCGGCCCGCGTGCAGCGCACGTCATCGATGCTCAGGTGCTCGCCGCTGGTGTTGCGGATGCTGAAGATGAGCTCGAAGGTGTCGAAGACGTCGTTGGCGAGGTTGAAGCTGTACGCCACCTGCGTCCACGTCGCGCTGTCGACGGCCGTGTAGGACGAATAGCTGGAGTAGTCGTCGTCGAAGAAGGCGTTTCGAACTTCGCCGGTGCCCCGCGCCTGGAAGGTGCAGGCGTAACGGCCCGCGGGCATCGACTTCGCTCCGGTGGTGAAGCGCCGGTGCGTCCCCGAGGTGTTGGTCAGGCGGACCGCGTTCACGCCCTCGTAGGCGTTCGTGGTCACCTTCTGCACGCTGTCCGACGTGATGTTCGACTTGCTCCCGAGCCACATCTCCGGAAGCGCACCGGGCCACTCTTCGAAGCCCCAGTTGTCGATGACGCTCAGCTCGGGCTCCACGCCCGCGTCAGGCGTCTCACTACCGGCGTCGGGCGTCTCGCTCCCCGCGTCCGGGATTTCCTCGCCCGCGTCCGGCGTCTCGCTGCCGGCGTCCGGAGTTTCCTCACCCGCGTCGGGCGTCTCGCTGCCGGCGTCCGGGATTTCCTCGCCCGCGTCCGGCGCTTCTTCACCCGCGTCCGGCGTTTCCTCACCGGCGTCAGGCGTCTCCTCGCCCGCGTCCGGCGTTTGGCCGCCCGCGTCCGGCCGCGTCTGGCCGGCGTCAGGAGTCACTACGGGATCCGAATCCCCCCCGCAGGCGGCCACGAAGACCAGCAGCGAAGTCAGACACACTCGAAACAACGTCAAAGCAATCCTCCGGTTCGCGGAAACTGGCTTCTCGTACCACACTTCCCGCAAGCGAGACCGAGCCGGCCCCCACGGTGGCGCTGTGTCTGCCTCATAGTGCGGAAGAATTCTGAGAGTCCGACGCTTTCTTGATTCTTCCGCGCTGCGTGGGCGCGTTCTTCCCCGGAAAGCCCCACATGGCGCACCTGGAGACCAAGGTGCGCACGACCGCGAGCGGGCTGCGCGCGACTTCAGCAGCTTCGGCGACACGCGATGTTCACGCCGTGTTTCCACCAGGATGGGCTGGAGTTCCTCGTGGATGTCCGCCGCGTCTCTGACCAGGTTCACCTTCGCCTATCTGGTCATGCAACGGGTCGACGAGGGCGTGGCATGCGCGGGAAGGGCTTGTCGCCACTGAATGGAGCCCGTTGATGCAGTGGAACCCTGGCAGAATGTTGGCGTCGGGAGGGGGGCATCCCGCGCTCACGTCCTGGAGGCATGTCTATGAACGCCGCGCTCATCGTCGCGCTCGCGCTGGCCAGCGCACCCGTGCCTGGCGGCAGCACCTCGCTCCAGCAGCTCGTGGAGCGCATCCCCGAGGTCGTCGATGACAGCGGCGGCGTCGGCACGGACGCGCAAGCACTCGCGAGCCGCATCCAGGCGCATGGCGCGGCGGCGATTCCGTACCTCCTCCCGCTGTTCAGGGAGGAATCGGAGCCCATTCGTGACTTCGCGGGCTACGTCCTGCGTGACCTCGAAGGGCTGACCGAGGAACACCTCGATGCCCTCATCCAGGCCCGGCTTCATGGGGACGGATGGATTCCTCCCGCCATCGCTCGCATTGGAACCCCCCGCGCCATCGCATTCCTCGTCGAAGAGCTCAAGGATGAGCCCCAGACGCAATCGCAACTGACTCATGCCCTGGTCATCGCGGGCCGCAAGGCCGCCGCCTTGCTCGCCGAACCCTTTGGCGCGGCGTCGCCCGTGCATGAACGCTACGCCAGCGCGGTGTGTGAAGTGTTCCAGGAGATGGGGCCCAACTCGGGGCCCGCCGTTGCGCCCCTCTTGAGGGTGGTGACCGGGGGCGAGTCCTTCCCTGAAAATCGGGCCCATGCCATTCAGGTGCTGGGCTGCATCGGTCCCTCCGCTACGGCGGCGGTGCCCGCGCTGCAGGCGTTGCGCAAGAATGCCACCCTGCGAGAGACGGTTGATGACGCGCTGATGCGCATGGGGCCTGCTGCCGCCATTCCCGTCTTCGTCGAGCACCTGCGCACGAAGCCCACGGTGTACCTGCTTCGCGACCTGGCGGAACTCCGCGAGCGGGGGAAGGGGGCGGGCAGTGCGGTTGTCGCGCTTCTGAAGAACGAGAACCCTCAGTTGCGCTTCGCCGCGGCGCGGACGCTTGGCTACATCCAGTTCACAGACGCGACCGACGCGCTCATCACGATGCTGGGCGATGTCAGGGACTGGAGGATGGCCTTTGCCTCGGCCGAATCGCTCGGAAGGCTCCGTGCCACGCGGGCCTTGGCACCGCTCAAGGCCGTCGCGACGAAGCACTGGGCACCTCCTGTCCGCGAGGCTGCTCGCAAGGCCACGAAGGTCATCAATGGCAAAGAGACATACGCGGCGGGCAACCCGAACTTCGCGTTTGAGTACTTCGCTGGCGACCGCATGCGCTTCGCCCAGCAAGCATCCCTCGAACCGGCACTGGTCGCGGCACCGGATGAGCTCCCTGAAGCTTCATTCGAGCCATTGACGTACGAGACCGAGGTCCGCTCGGTGGGGGTGGATGGAGAGCGCCGCACTCCCATCAAACAGACACCTCGATTCGGATTGCGCGTTTCGAATGGGCATCTGGTGGGGGCAAGCCGGGGGGAGTGGGGAGGAGAACTCATGCACCTCCCGACTGACGCCGCCGCGAAGAAGATTCTGGACGCCAACGCCACTGGCCTCCACAAGGTCGGCGAACACATCGTCGCGGTGACGGGCCTGTCCCATATCGTCACCAACAACGGGATGCTGTACCGGATTGTTCCCCGTGACGGTGCCTACGTGGCGGAGCCGTGGCGGGTACTCCCGGGTGCGCCGCGACGCTCAGGGCTGCTATCCGATGGGCGCCTCTTCGTCTCCTGCCTGGGCGCGGATGTGGTCATCACGCCCGAGGGAGACATGCGGCTCGCCACCCCACAGGACATCTCAGGCACGCAGGAGCAGGCGCCACCCGCTCCACCCCGGCGCAAGTGAGCTTCGCGCCGGAGACCGGGCGCACCTGAACGGCGTGCGCCCGGCCCCGCGTGAAATCAGCGTGTGCCTACTCCACGGTCTCCACGGTCAGGCACTTCGCCGGGCCGAACGTGGCCGCGTAGTACGGCGTGTAGAGGTCGGGCCCGAGCGTGAAGTTGCAGGTGTTCACCGCGTCCGGCGACAGTCCCTGGTTCTCCTGCAGGTAGCGCGCGACGTAGTCCCGCACGCCATCCGCGGACGTCCACAGCACGCGGCCTTCCTTGAACATGCTGTACCCGCCACCACCGCCCGCGCGGTAGTTGTTGATGGCGACGATGAAGACCTGGTCGTCGGTGACTTCATTGCCCTTGAAGCGCAGGTGCGTGGTCCGCGAACCCGCGGGCTTCGTCAGGTCATAGCCGTATTCGATGTGCGAGTAGAGGTCCCAGTTGTAGTCCGCGATAGAAGGCGAGGCGGCCTTCGCCTCCGCGGGCGTCTGGGGCAGGTTGGCCGGGTCAATGGTGGTGAAGTAGTTGGCGTTCATCTCCACCGCGCGCCGGAGGATGGAGCCGTTGATTTCCATCACGTACAGCGTGTTGTCGTAGATGTAGACGCTGTAGGCATCGCGCAGGGTGACGTCTCCCGCGGGCAGCGAGACATCGTTGGTGAAGATGGCGCCCAGGGACAGGTCCACGGCGAAACCGGCTTCGAGCGCGGCCTGCTCCTGCACGATGTTGATGAGGTCCCCCAGCGGGCCGTCCACGTAGCGTCCGGCGAAGCCGCCCGGGAACACGCCGGTGGTGGTGCCAATCTTCTGGTTCACGTAGGCGACCGTCGTGTCGTGGTGGACCTGGGTGCTCTGGGTGACGGCGGCATCCGCCGCCACCGTGTCATCCACGACGTGGAGCTGGGCGTCATGGGTGTTCACGCCCCAGCGCTCGCCATCCCAGGTGACCTGGAGCTGGACGTCGGCCAGGTGGCTGCCCCAGCGGTTGGGCTGCGTGAGGAGGACCTCGCTACCGTCCACGTTCCGCAGCAGCATCTTCGGAATGGGCTGGTGCGTGTGGCCCGTGAGGAGGACATCCACGCCGGGGACCTGCTGGGCAATCTGGACGGCCTGGTTCTCTCCAGGGAGGTTGCCCCGGTCCGCCCACTTCGAATCATCCGCGTAGTCGGCCAGCCACGAATCGGGGTTGCTCGCGCTGCCGGTCGGCTGCCGGTCGGGACCGCTGTGGATGGCCACCACCACCACGTCCGCGCCGGCTTCCTTCATCCGCGGCACGTAGTCCTTCGCCGTCTGCAGCGGGTCGTCGAAGCGCAGGCCGGCGATGTTCTCCGCGCGCTCCCACGTCGTCACGCCAGGCGTCACCAGGCCGAGGATGCCGACCTTCACGTCGCACACCGTCTTGATGACGTAGGGCGTGAAGGCCTCGGAGCCGTCCGCGCTGTTGCGCACGTTGGCACCGAGCAGCGGGAAGTTGACCTCGTTCTTGAACTTGTTGAGGACGTCCAGGCCGAAGTTGAACTCGTGGTTGCCCAGGGCCATGGCGGCATAGCCCATCTCGTTCATGGCGGCGGCCATGGGATGCTGGGGCGTGTTGTCCACCAGGGCATAGTAGGTGCCCAGCGGCGAGCCCTGGATGGTGTCGCCCGTGTCGACGAGCAGCGTGCAGTTCGGGTTCTTCTCCCGCTCCTGCTTGACGAGCGTGGCCACCTTGGCGACGCCGCGCTTCGCGTCGGGCTTCCCGGAGAAGTAGTCCCACGGGAAGATGTTCGTGTGCAGGTCGCTCGTCTGCAGCAGCGTCAGCGTACGAGGGGTGGTGTCGGGCGGGGGCTCGTTGCCGGGCCCTGGATCTTCGCTGGAGTCGCAAGCCGTCAACAGCGAGCAGGCACCCACGAGGCAAATTGAAGTCGTGCGCAACGTGCGCGCCCAGGCAGGAAAACGCATCAGGAAACCTCTACAAAGTTGGATGCCGGGAAGAATCTCCCAGCAGGGCGAGACCCTAACTCATGGCTCTGTCATTCCCGGTGCGGGGCGGTTTCGCCAGGCGCTCGCTCGGGCGGCGGCTCTCGAATTCCCGCCAGTGTCTCTGGGATTCTTGGGATTCGGGAGCGCGGCGTTGCAGGATGCCATGCTCGTTGAGTTGAAGTCTCACGGAATGAGAATTGACGCAGGCCGTCTTGGGGGCAGTCGAACACGAGCCGGGCACCCCATGTTTCACCTCCGGCCAGGGCCGCCCCACTCGCGCGGACACGCACCGGGTTTCGAGCCAGCGGGCGGCGTCCGTGAATTCCATTCGAATCCATAGAACTTTGTCAGCCATTGTTTCAGGCACTCTCTGGCTGAAATGACATTGTTTCTTGGGCGCAGAGAAGCGCCCCCTTGAAGCGCGCTGCTGTCAGGGAGAGACGTTCGGTCCTGGAGGGGCTGGTCGTTCCGGGTGGGGCGTTCGTAGAATCTTGCTGCCTGAGGCTGACAGGGCGGGGGACTGACATGGCCGACGAGGTGCGCACCACGCAGTGCTGTGTCGTGGGAGGAGGCCCGGCGGGGATGATGCTGGGCTTGTTGCTGGCACGGGCGGGGGTGGAGGTGACGGTGCTGGAGAAGCACGCGGACTTCCTGCGTGACTTCCGCGGCGACACCATTCACCCCTCCACTCTGGAGCTGATGCACGAGCTGGGGTGGCTGGATGAGCTCCTGGCCTTGCCGCATCAGAAGGCGCCGATGTTGCGCTTCCAGCGCGGTGCCCATGACGTGGTCGTCGGAGACTTCTCTCACCTGCCTACGCGCGCGCGTTACATCGCGTTCATGCCCCAGTGGGACCTGCTCGACTTCCTCGCGCGGAAGGCCGCCGAGTACCCGGGCTTCCACCTGCGCCGGTGTGCGGAAGTGACGGATGTGTTGCGTGAGAAGGGGTGTGTCGTCGGCGTCCAGGCCCGGACGCCGGAGGGCTCATTGGAGGTTCGTGCGTCGCTGGTGGTGGCGGCGGATGGCCGGACCTCCGTCGTGCGTCAGCGCGCCGGCCTGGAGGTGGAGGTCCTGGGCGCGCCCATGGACGTCCTCTGGTTCCGTGTCTCGCGCAAGCCCGAAGACCCCGCGGACCCCATGGGCCGCTTCGAGCAGGGACAGATTTTCGTCCTCATCAACCGGGGCGACTCGTGGCAGTGCGGGCGTGTCATCGCGAAGGGCAGCTTCGATACCTTGCGCGAGGCCGGGCTGGCGGCCTTCCGAGACGACTTCGCCCGGATGGCGCCCTTTTTGGCGGACCGGACCCACGAACTGGCGACGTGGGACGACGTGAAGCTGCTCACCGTGCGAGTGGATCGGCTGCGCACCTGGTACCAGGCGGGCCTGCTCTGCATCGGTGACGCGGCGCATGCCATGTCACCGGTGGGCGGGGTCGGCATCAACCTGGCGGTGCAGGACGCGGTGGCCGCCGCCAACATCCTCGCGGGGCCACTGCTCGCCCGGCACGTGACGCCCATGGACCTGCGGCGCGTCCAGGAGCGCCGGGAGTGGCCCACGCGTGTCACCCAGCGGGCCCAGGTCCTCATCCAGAATCGCGTGCTCGGGCCCGCCCTGCGAGGCCCGGCGGCGTCCACCGCGCTTCCCTTGCCGCTGTGGCTGATTCAGCACGTCCCCTTCCTGCGGCGCATTCCGGCGCGTCTGGTGGGCATGGGCGTACGGCCCGAACACGTGCGCACGCCAGCGGCGCCTCCCAGGGCCTGAGCGATTCAGGTGGGCGTCAAGCCTTGCCCGCCACCTTCGCGGCCCACCACCGCAGGCCCACGAAGAGGAAGCGCCAGTCCTTGAGGAACTCAGGGGGCTTGCGCTCGAAGGCATGGCCCACGAACTGGAAGCTCCACCCGACGACGAAGAGCGCGGCGGGCACCTTCCAGAGGCGAGGGACGAACGGGGATGCGGCGGCCAGGGGGACCGAGGCCGCAATCATCGGAATGCCCACCGTATGACACAGACGGTTGACTGCATGGGTGTGGCTTTTCGAGTACTCCGAAATCCACGCCTCCCAGGAACGGTCGCCGAGCATGACGCCACGGTATGCACCGTGCGCCCCAGGAGGAAGGTGCCGGGTGGGTGCTCGCCTGGCCAGGGAGGCGCCACGGGCGTGTGATGCTGGAAGTCACAAGCTTTGCATGACCGCTTCGACTGACGCCGAGCGGAGGGCGCTCATCGAGGCCGCGAACCGGGCCCAGGTTCCCATCCACGTCGAGCAGATTGTGACGGCAACGTCCGAGGACGTCGAAGTCGTCGCCCGGCTGCCGTCGGATATTGAGCCCACAGTGCGCTGCACGCCAGCGGCAAGCAGGACGTCGTCCTCGGCGGCCGGCGGCCGATGCACGAGGCAATCACATACATGGAGAGCCACGGCGAGCGGATGCACTACGCCGAGGCACGAGCGCAGGGGCTGCCCATCGGCAGCGGCAACGTGGAGGCCACCTGCAAGTCGCTGGTCGCCCTGCGCATGAGGCGCCCGGGGGCACGCTGGAAGGAGGGGGCCGGCCAACACATCCTGGACCTGCGTGCCCTGGTGCTCTCGGAACGATGGGACGCCGCCATGCGTCTCACGCTCGCGCCACAGCGAGCAGAGGTGCGGCGCGCCGCTTGAGCAGGATGGGAGCCAGTCCCTGGGCCCTGTGCTAAGCCCCTGGCGCGCCTGCGCAGGCTCTCGGCGACGAGAGAATGCACGCTCTAGGACCACGCGACATGAAAACGACTTCGGAAAGAATCTCCCGGTGGGCAACCATTGCTCTCTCGCAACGGGGCCCCATGATCGTGGTGTTTCTCGCCGTGTTCATCGTGCAAACCGCATGGACGAGCAAGTTCCTCGGAATCGACCTGGATTACCTGGTGCAGAACCAGGGGATTTTCCTGCTCGTTCTATTTGGGGTGCTGTTCGCCCTCGACGGCGTCAGGATGGTTCTCCACAAGTTCCTCTCGTCACGCGTCCAGGGGAACGACAGCGACGTGAATGACGAGCAGGAACGTGTCACCGCGATATTCTCTCTTGATACCTCAGCCCCGGCGAAGTCAGCGGCGCTCATGGGCATTGAGCACCTGCAAGAGAAGCACAACTTAGACGCGCGGGACTGCCCGGAATGCGACGGAGAGGGGTGCAAAGGCTGCGACGACGGTGGCCTCATCCTCGTCTGGGAGAGGGAGCCCTGCGGCCCAGACTGTCCCATCCTGGCTACCCAGCAGTGATACGGGGCGCGGGTCCGCCGAGGGGTGAGTGGAGTTGCCCCCGTCAAATCGGACAGCTCAGGGTTGGGAATGTGCTCGTGCGCGAGCTGGACGACGAAACCCGCATGGATGTTGCCCCCACTCTACGTGGGGTGAAGACCGTCTCCGCCTGACCCCCCGCCATGTTGCACGTACGTCGCATGACCCTGCGGAACGCGCTGGAACATGGCTGGACGTCGAGGGCCCTGACGGGAGTCGAATCTGGGGGTTCCAGAGCGGATGCGAGGTGAGGGCGCGACTCTGCTGGGTTTGCGCACCGCCCGGCCGCAGGTTCCCAACCCGCGGCCGTACCCGCGGATGCTGGTGGATGCCTCCGGATTCCAAGCGTCTGACGCTGACGTGGACCCTCCGCGTCCGCTGCCAAGGGCATGTGCCCGGGGCGGGAGGCCGGCCACTGGGGCCTCCCGCCGCGTGGTGGCTACGACTACGCGGACGGCTCCTCCCACGGGAAGTGGGTGGCGCCCATCGCGGGCTTGAGGTCGAACAGCCAGGAGGCCTTCTCGTCGTACTTCGCGAAGAAGGGCCGGCCGACGAGTTCCGGGTCGCGCGCCTGGATGAAGTGGAGGACGAAGACCTTCTCGCCGGCAATCTCCGCCACACCGTCAACGCACACCTTGCCGGGCGTGGCGGACATCGACGGGCCCCGCACCGTGCGCGCCAGTCCGGACACGCTCTGGTAGGCGTTGCGGAAGATGTCGTAGGCCTCGGCGAGCGGTACCGCGAAGTAGTCCTGCGGCCCGGTATCCCGCTCGACGAACATGTAATACGGCACCATGCCGTGGCGCAGGTGCGTGCGCCACATGCTCTCCCAGGTGTCCGGGGTGTCGTTGATGGTGCGGATGAGCGGCGCCTGGGTGCGGATGACCGCGCCGGTGCCCCGGATGCGGCGCACCGCCTCCTGGACAATCTCGGGGACCATCTCGTTGGGATGAGAGAAATGCGCCATGAAGGCCAGGCTCTTGCCGGAGGCGACCACCTTCTCGAACAGGCGCAGGATGTCGTCCGCGTCTGAATCCGTGACGAAGCGCTGCGGCCAGTAGGCCAGCGCCTTGGTGCCGATGCGGATGGCCTCCAGGTGTTCGATGTCCAGCAGCGGCTCGATGTACTTGGCCAGCACGGCCTCGGTCATGATCATCGGGTCGCCACCGGTGAACAGCACGTTGGTGACCTCGGGGTGCGCGCGGATGTAGTTCACCAGCGGGTCGATTTCCCGCGAGGCGAACTTCAGGTCCGCGTCGCCGACGAACTGCGCCCAGCGGAAGCAGTACGTGCAGTAGGCGTGGCACGTCTGACCCTGCTTGGGGAAGATGAGCACCGTCTCCCTGTACTTGTGCTGGAGGCCCGGGACGGGCTCTTCGTTGGCCAGCTTGGGAACGTTGAGCTGCATCTGCCCGGCGGGGTGCGGATTGAGCCGCGCGCGAATCTCGTTGGCGGCAGCGTTCAGCTCCAGGGGGGATGCACCGGAGCTCAGCAGGTCTGCCATGCGAGCCACGTCGTCCGTGGGCAGCATGTCCGCCTGCGGGAAGACGAGCCGGTAGATGGGGTCGGCGGGCGCGGCGGCCCAGTCGATCAGCTCGTCCACGACGTAGCTGTTGGTCCGGAAGGGCAGCACGTGCGCCACCGCTTGCACCGCGAGCCGTTCATCCGCTGAGAGCCCGGCCCGAGTCGTCAGCTCGTCCAGATGTCGGGTGGTGTAGGCGCGGTACCGGCGACCTGTGGACAGAGCCAGTGCTGCGTTTGACATAACGCTCATGTCTCGTTTCTCCTGCGGTAGTCAGGGCGGCCACGAGGTCCACAGCGGCCACCCTGGCTGGTGGCCGGGCGTGAGCGCACACCGTTTGACCACCAACGAGGGAGAGTCCGGTTACCACGCCGAGGTGCGAAGTGTCATCCCTCAGGGGCGAACGGGCAGCCTGGATTCCACCTTGCGTCGCAATTCACAGTGACTCTGCGTCCGCAGTGGCGTGACGCAAGGTGTCGAAAGCCGGGGATTCTGCTGTCTCCAGGCTTCGAGCCGGGGAGTCCCTGCCGCCGGGGCGGGCCGGTAGATACCTGACATACCCCTGTCATGCGGGCTGTCTAAGTCAAGGGCGTCGTTTCACTCGCTCGAGGAGATGCCGTCATGTCGAAGGACAGCAAGCTGAAGCAGTACACCGGAGGATGTCTTTGCGGAGCGGTGCGTTTCGAGGCCGAGATGGATCTGTCGGAGCCCGTGAGCCGCTGCAATTGCAGCATCTGCACCAAGGTCGGCGGCACGCAGGCCTACCCGAAGCCGAGCGCCTTCCGCGTCACCGCGGGCGCGGAGCACCTGGGTGAGTTCCGGAAGGGCTCGAGCCCGAACTTCCGCTCGTTCTGCAAGCACTGCGGCATCCATTGCTTCTCCGCCGGGTTCGTCGAGGAGCTCGGTGGAGAGTTCCGGTCCGTCAACATCCAGTGCCTGGACGACGTCGACCCCGGTGAGCTCAAGGTCGTGTACTGGGACGGCCGCCATGACAACTGGGAGGCCGGGACGCGCGACAGGCCCTGGCCCATCCGGAGCTGAGCCTTCGCTCACGTTCCGCGCGGCTTGCGCCGGCGAGCGAGCCGCTCCGCCTGCTCCGGGTTGAGCATCTTCACGTAGGCCAGGAGGCCGTCGAGGTGCGCGCGGTGCGCCTCGTCGTCCACCGACTGCGCCTCCTGGTGCAGCATCGCCCGGAGCCGCCGCCGCTCCTCGCGTGACAAGCCCAGCGTCGTATTCACGGTGACGCCAGTGACGCGCTGGGCACCGCCCCGGCGTTGCACGCGGGTCTTCTCGCGGTTGACCTCGAAGCCTTCCTCCTGCACGTACCGCGCGGCCAGCGCGCGGACTCGCTCCAGCGCCGTGACGTCGTCGCCGGAGAAGGTGAGGTCATCCGCGTAGCGCGTGTACGTGTAGCCGTACCGACGCGCCAGTCCCGCCAGCCGCCGGTCCAGTCGCAGCAGCACCGCGTTGCACAGGGCGGGGCTCGTGGGGGCGCCCTGCACGCAGACGCGTGGGCCCACGGGAACGTGGAAGAGGGTGCCCTCCAGCTCCACGGGCTGGCGCTCGGACTCCGTCATCAGCACCGCGAGCGTGGCCGCCACGGGATAGCCGTAGCCCAGGGCGATGAGCAGCCCTCGCACCCGCGCGAAGGTGACGGAGGGGAAGAAGTCCTTCAGGTCCAGCTTCAGGACCACCCGCCGGCCCACGTGCGGCGCGGCGCCCGTCTTGATGGAGCGGCCGGGCACGAAGCCATGGGCCTGTGGACTCACGGGGAGCTTCGACACCAGGAGCGCCAGCATCCGGCGTTGCAGGGCCTTCAGGCGCCGCTTGGGCGCATGCAGCAGCCGGACGCCTCCGGAGCGCTTGGGCACGGCGAAGGTCACATAGTGCCGCACCCGCTCGCGCGGGCGGTGGACGCTGTAGTGGCGGAGCACGCCCACCGAGACGCCCAGGGCCGCTGCCACGTCCTCCTCCGTGCGCCAGACCGGCAGGCCGTAGCGCGCCAGCTGGTCCTCGTCGGGCAGCAAGTCCCTCAGGTTCCGGTTCCGCGTGCGCAGCGTGGCGGAGAACAGCCGCCGGGCCTCGGTGGCCTCCATCCACTTCTTCCGGCCCGGGGTGTAGCGGCGGACGCCCTTGGGGAGCAGCCGCGCATCCCGGCGGACCTGTCGCAGGTGCCCCGGCTTCAGGGGGCCCGACGTGGAGACCGTCTCCGTCACGATGTCCTGGGGACGGCCGTGGGCATCCAGCGGCACGTCCAGCCCGGTGGTGCTTCGCGTCACGGGACGGCTGAACAACCCCTTGAACCAGGAGAGGGTGGTGTCGAACCAGCTCATGGTGCTCCGGAAGAGGCCAGGGGACGACCTGCGAGGCGTTGGACCCGGGGCTCCCTGCGTTGCGTACGCTGGGACCCTGGCGAAGAGATGGGGACAGAACACCCCCGCGGCGAAACACCGCGGTACTCATGGCTCATCTGCGAGCCCTGGCCTCTCCCGAGAGCACCTGCCGTTATCGTCATTCGTCGTCTCCCGGGTCAAGCGTCTCCGTGGGCCGCCGCCGCGCGCCCGCCTCCGCTGCCCGGGCCGCGAGCGCGTCCGCGGAGGCGGGCTCGGAGCTGCGGAGCTCGCGGCGCTGCGCTCGCGCCAGGCGGCTGAGCGCGAGCAGGTGTGCGCAGGGGCCCTGGTTCAGCAGGTGCTCGCTGAAGTACTCGCAGCCGCACCGGCCGAAGAGGACACGGTCCTCGTCGTTCATCACCAGCTCGACGCCCGACTGCGGGCCCGCGCGGCCATGGACCACCCAGTCCCGGTGAACCACCTCGCGCGTGACGGGCCCCTCCGGCGTGGGCAGCGTGCGTACCTTGCGCTTCTCTCGCGGCGCCGCGGAGGTCACCTCCACCTCGCCCGCGGCCTCCAGGCGCTCCGCTTCCTCTCGGCGGGCGTCAGGCGGGTACAGACGGCCCAGGTCCACCGGCGTGGCGAACAGCTCGCGGTGGCGCCAGCGCCGCGCCTCCACGTCGAAGATGGCGCGCCCGGCCGCGCATTGCGCCGCCAGGGCGCCCGCGGCCCGCGCCGTGTCCACGCCCAGGGCGGTGGCCACGTCCTCGGTCGAGGCATGAAAGCGCTCGCGCAGCACGCCGAGCACACGCTCCGCCAGCGCGCTGTCACGCGCCGGCTCCAGCAGCAGGTCCATGCCCGCGGTGTTCGTCCAGTGATTCGCCGTCCACCCGGACAGGCCCAGCAGGAAGCGCACGCCGCCGGGCAGGTGCGCGACGTAGAAGTGCGGCAGCGCGCGGCCCTTCAGGTAGATGTCCACCCGCTCCGCGTAGGGCAGCAGCGGCTCCAGCAGCCGCAGCCGCCGGCGGCCCCAGGTCCGGATGATGCGAGGCGCCGTGTAGCCGTGGGCCGCGCCCTTCAAGGGCACGGGGTGCTCCCAAGGCTCCAGCATCAGCCGCGCGTCCTCGCCCGGGTGGAGTTCGTAGCGCAGCGCGCGCGGTGACACCTTGGCCTTGGTGTGGCTGAGGAAGCGCACCGCGGCGAGCAGGTCCACCGGCCGCGCGGTCAGGCGGGTGCCGGGCATCGCCATGCCGCCCTGGAGTTGGAGCAGGCCCCGCACCCAGGGCTCCGGGACGTCCACCTTCTGCTCGAAGCGACCGCCCGCGCCGGTGGTGCGCACGTCGAGTCCCTCCGGACCGATGCGCAGGTGGGTCTCCCGGGTGGAGCGCATCTCGGCCAGCGCCGCCCACAGCCAGGCGGTGAAGTCCACGTTGGTGGTGCCGCAGCGCACCTCGCCCTCGGGCTCGAAGAGGCCGCGGTCCACGATGACGAGCCCGTAGGCGCTCAGGTCCTGGCTGAAGGCCTCGAAGAAGACGCGGTCGGGGTGCACGGTGATGAGCGGGTCCAGCAGCCCGCCACCCCACGTCTCGTCCCACGCGTCCGATTGCCAGATGAGCTCGCCGAGCGCCTGGAGCGCCATCCGGAGGGACAGGACGTCCCGGGCCACGCGCGCGTGGAAACGCACGGGGCGGTGCGCGTCCGCGGTCAGGCTGAGCTGCGCGCGCTCCCGGGTGGACTCGAACACGGAGGGCGTGGCGTAGAGGAAGCTGGAGGCCGTCACGCGCCGTCTCCTTTCGCGGGCAGGCCGAAGACGTGGGGGACTTCCGTGGCGTCTCGCAGCTCGGGCCAGCGCGCCAGCATGCGGGCCAGCAGCGCCATCAGCGACTCCTTGGGGTAGCGCGAGTCCGGCAGCGCGAAGGCGTCACGCACGCGCGGCACCAGCACGCGGGCGGCTTCCACGCCGTGGGCGGCGGCGTTGGCCAGCGCGTCGAAGGCGGCGTGACGCGTGCGCCGGTGCAGCGGTCTCAGCAGGGTCGCCTGGAGCAGGTCCAGGTTCTGCGCGGCCACCTCGCGGGCCTTCGCGGAGTCGCGGCCGAGCAGCCGGAAGGCGAGCGCCTGGACGTGAATCTGTGGCGCCTCCAGCAGGTCGCGCACGGCGCGGGGCTCGGCCAGGTAGAAGTCATCCGAGCGGAGGAAGAACAGCCGCGCCAGCCGGTTCTTCTCCATCAGCGCGTCGAAGGTCCAGATGGAATGGGCGGGCAGGGCGCCCAGTGCGTTGGCGGCGCGGCGGGCGAAGACGCCGCCCTCCTTCGGCAGGGCCTCGTAGTGCGCGGCCATCGCGTCGAGCACCTTCTCCCACTCCTTCGCGCTCCCCGTCGCCGGGACGTGCATGGCGGCGTGGCTGGCGAGGTAGTCCAGCAGGTCCTCGTCGTTCGCTTCCAGCGCGCGCATCACCAGCTTGGGGTACGCGGCGCGCCAGCTCGAAGCGACGTGCATGCGGAAGGGGCCGCGTACCAGCTCCGGAAAGCGCGCGTACAGGGCGGTGGCGGTGGCGTCCGTCAGGGGCTGCACCCGGGCCAGGCCCAGGCCGGGGAGATTCCATTCGCCGCCCGCGCCCGCCAGTTGGAGCAGCCGGCGCCGGGTCTGGGCCGGAAGCGATGCATCGTCCTGCACCAGCCGCAGCACCTCCGCGTCATACGTCTCCGCCATGGCCGAGGTGCGCAGGAGCGCGCCCCATACATCGTCCCAGTCCCGCGTCCGCGCGAGCGCCAGCAGCTCCGGGAAGCCCTTCGCGTCCTTTCGCCCCAGCGCGCCCCAGCGAGGAGCCACCGCCTGCAGATGGCTGAGGAGGTAGGGCACCACGTCACGTCCGCGCGCCTCCGCCAGCTCCACGAAGAGCCGCGCCGCGCCGGGCATGGGCGCCTCCGGGTGGTGCGCCTTCAGCGCGGCGACCAGCTCGGCCGGGGACTGGACGGTGCGTGCGAGCGCCAGGGCATCACGGCACCAGGTGGGCTCATCCACGCATCGCCGGTAGAGCGCGGAGGCCAGGGCCGCGTCACCCCGCGCCTGGGCCCGCTCGCGCAGCGTGTTCCACATGGGCTGGCGCTCGCGAGGCCCTCTCCACGGCAGATGCTCCAGGATGAAGGGGCGGGCGGCCTCCGCGTCCAGCGCGTCCAGGGCCAGGGCGGTAGGCTCGTCCAGCCGGGCCCAGCCGATGTCCATCTTGGCAAGCTCGGTGTGCCGCGCCGCGCGCGTGGGCGCTTTCTGGACACGCCGCACCACCTCGGTCCGCCAGAACTCCGCTTGCCGGGGGGCGCGCAGGCCCGAGAGCTTCCAGTCCAGGAGGCGGCGGAACATCTCCACGTCGTCGGTGCGGTCCGCGTCGAAAAGCCAGACCTCCAGCGCGGAGGCATTCTCCCCGAGCCAGGGGTTCCCCCACTTCCCGTCGGCGGTGACACTGCCGGGCGAGAAGCAGGACAGTATGAGGGGGCGGAAGCGGACGCGGTCCCTGGCGTGGAGGGCGGGCCCCCACAGCCAGGTGAAGGACCGGAAGGCGGGGCGGCGCGCCAGTTCCTCGAGGGCGGCACGGAGTTCTTCGTCAGACTGTGTCCGGGACAGGACGCCACGCAGGGCGGCGTCCATCTCTTTGACCTCTCGGCGGAATCGCCGCTCCCAGCTTTCGTTCACGCTCCCCGGTTTACACCGGCCGCTCCGGGAGACCCAGCGGCGAAGCGGTCAACCCATGTAGGAAGGCGGGTCGCTGGCGGGAAACGAAGACATGGAGCCTTCGGCGACGATGTCGCGATTGCCCGCCGCGTCGCGTGACTCGCCGGGGAGGATGTTCCACCGTCCGTGCTCGCCCGCGCCGTGCCGCGACGGGTCGCGAAGGCTGGAGGCGCGTGCGTCGATGACCACCGGCGTGCGGCTGCGCGCGCGCCACTGCGCCGCGAGCAGCGCGGCCTGAATGGCCGCGTCGGCCAGGAAGACGGGGGAGCGCCGCTTCCGGTTCGTGGCGTACGTGGAGACGTCGACCATCAGGAGCGTGAGCGCGCTCCAGATGCCCAGCTTCCTGAGCTCCGGCGTGACGCGGCCATGGCGGTGCGCGGACAGGAGCGTCGCGCCCACCGTGCCGGCGAGTCCGCCCACCGTCTTCATCAGCCAGCCTTCGCGGATGGGCCCGGTAAGCCGGGTGACCCGCTTCGGCTGGAGCCAGGGCAACAGGCCCTTCAGCAGGAAATACGCGCCCTGGACTTCGGCCGGGTCTCTTCGGAAAAACGAAGCGAGTCGTCTGTTCATCCGCTCTCTGCCTCCCGCGCTCAAGGTGCTTCCTGGCGCGGGGAAGGGCACCTGGGCCGGGCGGGTGGGCAGGCGTCACCCTGGAGGGCAGGTCGGCGGGTACTGGCGCTCAGGCAGTTCGGGGCAGGGGCATCAGTCCAACTGGGTGGAGACGATGGGGGCCTGCGCCGCCGTGTTCCACGGCAGCGAGGGCCACCAGCGTTCGAGGGAGGACGGCGCACCGGGTTCGACGCGCTCACCCGGCTTCGGGACGATGACGCTCACACCCGTGGCCTCGCCCGCCGCGAGCATGCGTTCTGGCCGTCGACGGGCGCCGGTACCTCCCCAGGGGCGTTCCGACGTGGCGCCGTGCCAGCCTTCATGCCGGCGCGGTGCCAGGTTTCTCGCTACGCCCGTGCGGGGGCCAGTGCCGCGCGCTTGCTGTAGGTGTCGCAGAGCTCCAGGTATTCGTCGCTGTCGATGTCGAGCGCCGCCACCCGCATCTTCTTCGTCTTGGGCTTGTCCAGCGTGGTCTTGATTTGAATCATCTTGAGCGTGGGGATGCCCATGTAGGACTGGCTGTAATAGGTATTCTCGGTCATGTCGGCCCATTCAATCAGCAGGCCATCCTCGAAGCGGATGCCATCCCGACCGATAATCAGCGCGGGCTTGTCCAGGTTGCCCAGCGGCCTGATGCAGCCGTAGAGCATCCAGACCATGCAGAGGTTGACCGCCCCGCACAGCGCCATCACGCCGGGACTGTTCGTCAGCCGGAAGGTGAGGATGCCACAGAGGCCCGAGGCCACCGTCCAGATGATTACACCGAGGATGAGCTTCGTGCGCGAGTAGTAGACCTCGCGCGGCTTCAGCGTCTTCTGCTTGTTCTGCGAGGAACTGTAGATTTCCATGACGTGCGACCTGTGAGGGGAAAGGGAGTCAGCTGGCCAGCCGTTGCGACAGGTAGGCCAGGAGGACGGGCGCGTTGACGATGCGGGCCTCGTCAATCTTGAGCGGCTTGCCCTGGGCGGCGATGACCAGCTCGCGGGTGGAGACACCTGAGTCGAACTCGTCCTGGAAGCGGATGCTCTCGATGTCGTCCCAGCGCATCAGCCGCTTCTTGTGTGTCAGCCCGGCGTCACTGAGTGTGAGGGGCCCGAACTGCACCGCCTTGCCGGCGTTGACCTGCCGGTGCACGCCGTCAATCAGCGCATCAACGACATGGTCCGCTACGTGGGCGTACAGCTCGTCCGCGTCGCTCCACAGGTTCAGCCTCAGCCGGTAGGTGCCTCCGCGGTGGCGCAGGACGAGCCGGTCGTGGTTCTGCTCCGTGATGATGGCGCTCACGTTCCGCCATGCGATGCGCGTGTCACCCGCGCGCAGGCACTCCTCATCCACCACCAGCTTCGGCGGCGCGGCCAGCCATGCGAACACGTCGCTGGCCCGCCAGAAGATGAAATAGAGGCCGCAGGGGACGCCCGCTAGCAGGACGATGGGCGCGGAGTCGTAGCGGAGGATCCCTTTGATGAAGTCCTGCGGGAGCAGGTAAATCTTGCCGAACGAGAGAAACGCCGCGGCCACCACGTAAATCAGGGCGAAGCCAGCGGCGAGCCAGTACAGGACGTGCGTGGGGAATTCCCGGGTGTGCGAGCGCTTCAGTGAAGACTCCGGAGCCGTGTCGAAAAGTGCACGCATCTATAAACAATCGCGTGTGTCTTTTCGATGAGATTCGCCACTGCGCTCAGGGTGAAACCAGCGTGGCGCATTTTACCAATGTCTCATACGCCGTGTGATGTTTCGGGGTTGCTCAGGTGCGGCGAATTCGAGAAACAATCGGCGTTCTCAAGCTGTGAGAAGTCATTGGATGAGGTTGCGTGAAACACAGCCTTTCCGTGTCTGTCGTGCCTGCGGCATGGCGGAGTGGGGGCCTCTGGTCGAAGCGGATGCCGCTGGCCGTTGGGGCGTACCCGTCAGGTCGTGCGACTCGTCAAGGCGAACCCGGCCACTCCCACCTCCGTGAACAGGAGTGGGGGGATGAGCAGGCAGGTACGGGGATGGGAACGCCGAGGCCCTTGGGGACCTGGACGCCGATGGCGCGGCCCCGCTCCGGTGAAGTCTCCTCAACCACCGGCGAGCGAGAAGTGCTTTGGCGCCTGAGCGCGACGAGGTGGCGCTGGCGCGTGCGGAACGGGTTGGCGCGAATTCGTGAGCGTGTTTTGAGAGTCTTTGTCTGGGATGTGAAAGCGATTGGCTCGAGATGCGCGTCTACAACCAGCGGCTGGGCACGGACCAGGAACTGCTGGCGGTGGGCAGGAATGGCCGCCCCCTCTACGCGGGCGGCTTCCGGCCCCGGCCGTCACCCGACGGGAAGCGCGCTGGCCTCGTACTGCTTCGCGAAGTCCTCGCTCGGCGGAATGGGCTTGATGACGTCGATGAGCACCCCGTTGGGGTCCGCGGTGATGAAGTGCCGCTGGCCAAACGCCTCGTCCCGCAGCGGGAGGTGGATGGGCAGGCCGGCGGCCTGCACGTCCCGGTAGACGGCGTCCGGGTCTTCCACTTCGAAGTTCAGGATGGTCCCCGCCACCGTGCCCCGGGCCACCGCCGGCACCGTTTCGTGCCGGCCGTCGAGGATGGCCAGCGCGACATGCTCTGCATCGTCCGACTGGAGGTGGACGTACCAGTCGCTGGTGAAGCGCGGGCTGAAGCCGAAGTGCGCTGTGTAGAACGCCGCCGTACCTGCGACGTCGTTCGTCATGATGACCGGGTAGTAACTGGTGATTTTCATGGGCTCCGCTCTCCTTCGGGCTTGTCTTTCGCCGAAGTAACATACAGGCTGTATGTATGCAATCGAGGGCGCGAAGAAGCAACGATGAGCGCAGCGCGACGACGCGGCAGGCGCTCGTGAGCGCGAGCCGGGCGCTGTTCGTGGAGAAGGGGTATGCGCAGACGTCGACGCCGGAGGTGGTGGCCGCCGCCGCCGTGACGCGCGGGGCGCTCTACCACCACTTCGAGGACAAGCAGGCGCTGCTGCGGGCGGTGCTCGAGCGGGAATTCGCTGAGCTGCGCAGGGCCATCGACCAGGCGACGCCGCCGGCTCTGGGCGCGCGGGAGGCGCTCATCGCTGGAAGCCTGGCCTACCTCGACGCGATGGCCGTCCCGGGCCGCACGCGCCTGCTCCTCGTGGATGGGCCGGCGGTGTTCGGCCATGCGGAGATGATGGCACTCGACGAGGCCTCCGCCGCGGGCTCGCTACGAGAAGGGCTCGCCGCCTTGCTGGGGGATGGGCCGCTGGTGCCGGCGCTCGCCAGCCTGCTATCCGCCGCCTTCGACCGCGCGGCCCTGGCCATCAGCACCGGCGGCGATGCGAAGGCCTACCGCGCGGCGATGCTCGCGCTCATCGAGCGCGTCACCGCTGGCGCCGGTCGTTGAGCGGCAGCGGCTCCAGCGTGTTCGACTCCGTGTCGTCCGAGAGCGCCGAGGCCAGATGGACCAGGTTGGTGCCGATCAGATAGGAGGCCAGGATGACGGTGATGCGCAGCACGAGCAGCGTGGGCTCGAAGGGGAGGATGTCGCGTTCCTGGAGCCAGGCGAGCGTCTGCGGCGCGTAGGCGGCGTTGCAGGCCGCCACCACGCCCAGGAGCAGGAGCATCTGGACGATGCCGAAGAAGGTGTTGGCCCGGGAGCGGACCAGTCCGGCGAGCCCGCCCAGCCGTTCCATGAGCAGCGGCTTGACGAACTTCATCACCAGGATGCCCTGGATGATGCCCACGGCCAGCGGAACGAAGATTTCGGCCAGGGCCATGACTGTCTGGGTTTGTTCGCTCGAACTCATGGCCGCGGACGATGCTCCGTCACGCAAAGCGAATCAACCCGGTCCGCCGGTTGACGGATGCGGCACGCGAGCGTTTCAGGCGGCACAGCGGGTCCAGGCATTGCGCCTGAACCCGCCGTGTCACGTTCTGGAACGTCAGCCGCCAAGCTCCACGTTCTCCAGCACGCCCAGCGCATCGGGGATGAGCAGCGCAGCGGAGAAGTAGGTGCTGACCAGGTAGTTCGTGATGGCCTTGTCCGTCACATCCATGCGGCGCACGGAGAGGCCGGGCTCGACTTCGTCCGGCAGGCCGGTGCGGCGCAGGCCGATGACGCCCTGGTCCTCCTGGCCGGTGCGCAGCACGAGGATGGAGCTGGTGCGCTGCTCGGTGATGGGAATCTTGTCACACGGCAGCAGGGGGACCCCGCGCCAGGCCATGCACGGCGTGCCCTGGACCTCGACGGGCGTCGGATAGACGCCCCGGCGGGTGCACTCCCGGCCGAACGCCGCGATGGTGCGCGGGTGCGCCAGGAAGAAGCGCGACTTGCGGCGCCGGCTGAGCAGCTCGTCCAGGTCATCGGGCGTGGGCGGCCCGTTGCGGGTGTGGACGCGCTGCTTGAGGTCGGCGTTGTGGAGCAGGCCGAAGTCCCGGTTGTTGATGAGCTCGTACTCTTGCCGCTCCCGCAGCGCTTCGATGGTCAGCCGAAGCTGCTGCTCCGTCTGGTCCATGGGGTCGCTGAACACGTCGGAGACGCGCGTGTGGACCCGGAGCACCGTCTGGGCCACGCTCAGCTCGTACTCGCGGGGCGTGAGCTCGTAGTCCACGTAGCCGCCCTGGATGTCCGGCTCACCGGAGTGACCGGCGGCCAGGGGGATGGCGGCCTGCCCCAGCTTGTCCTGGGGCTTCTTCAGGCGCTCCCGGTACTGCTCCACCTGGGCGCGCAGCGTGGCGGACCGGGCAATCAGGTCCTCGAACGCCCGCTGCGGCAGGGACAGCACCGTGCATGGCGTGGTGGCCTTGACGGTGAAGGTCCAGACGTCATCCGACTCCGCCACGGCCTGGTCACCGAAGTGGTCGCCGTCCGCCAGCACATCCAGGATGACGGGCTCGCCATACGGGCCCGCGCGGAGCTTGCGTGCCTTGCCGTGGGCCAGCAGGAACACGTGCTCGGCGGGAGCGCCCGCCTCGACGATGACGTCGCCCGCCTTGTACTCCGCCTGGGTGAACTGGCTGGCCAGGGCCGCAATCACCTCGTCGTTGCCGCTCAGGCCCCGCAGCAGCGGCAGCTTGAGCAGCTCCTGTGGGATGACCTGCACCTTCGCGCCGATGTTGCTGAACACGAGGCGGTCATCCGCCACCGCGTAGCTCAGCCGGCGGTTGACCCGGTACGTGCCGCCCGTCACCTCCACCCAGGGCAGCATGCGCAGCAGCCACCGCGGGGTGATGCCCTGCATCTGCGGGACGGTCTTCGTCGTCGTCGCGAGTTGACGTGCCGCGGCTGTGCCCAGGCTCAGTCGCGGGGTGTCGTCGCCGCCCGTCTTCACGAATTTCGTCATGTGGATTCCCTCAGGTCATCCGAGCGGAAGGAGGGCTAGTCGCCGCGGCCGATTTCGACGCTCTCCAGGATGCCCAGCGCGTCGGGCACGAGGACGGCCGCGGAGAAGTAGCTGGTGACCAGGTAGTTGATGATGGCCTTCTCGTTGATGCCCATGAACCGGACGTTGAGGCCGGGCTCGATTTCGTCGGGGATGGTGCCCGGGTGCAGGCCGATGACGCCCTGGTTCTTCTCACCCGCGCGCATCAGCATGATGGACGTGGTGCGCGAGTCGCTGACGGGAATCTTGCTGCACGGGAAGATGGGGACGCCGCGCCAGGCGGGCACCATGTTGCCGTTGAAGTCCACGCTGGTGGGGTAGATGCCCTTGCGGCTGCACTCCTGGCCGAAGGCGGCGATGGCGCGCGGGTGGGCCAGGAAGAAGGACGGCTCCTTCCACACGGTGGCCAGCAGCTCGTCCATGTCGTCGGGCGTGGGCGGGCCGCGCCGGGTGTGGATGCGCTGCTTGAGGTCGGCGTTGTGCAGCAGGCCGAACTCGCGGTTGTTGATGAGCTCGTGCTCCTTGCGCTCCTTCAGCGCCTCCACCGTCAGCCGGAGCTGCTGCTCCGTCTGGTTCATGGGCTCGTTGAAGAGGTCCGCCACGCGGGTGTGAATCTGGAGCACCGTCTGCGCCACGCTCAGCTCGTACTCGCGGGGCGACGTCTCGTAGTCCACGTAGGTGCCCGGCAGCACCGGCTCGCCGGTGTGGCCCGCGGCCAGCTCGATTTCGGCCTGGCCCGTGGTGTCCTGCTTCTTCTTCGAGCGCGCCTTGAACTGCTCGACGTGCTTTTGCAGCGAGGGCGACTGGGCCATCACGGCCTCGAAGTCGGACTGCTGCAGCACCAGCACGGTGGAGGCCGTGGCGGCCTTGGCCGTGAACTTCCAATAGTCCTGCGACTCCAGCAGCGCCTCGTAGCTGTAGTGGTCGCCGTCCGCCAGCACCCCGAGCACGGTGGCGTCACCGTACTTGCCGGCGCCAATCTTGTTCACCTTGCCGTGGGCGATGAGGACGATGCAGTCCGCTTCCTTGCCCACCTCGGTGATGACATCGCCGGCCTTGTACGTCTTCTGCTCGAAGCGGTTGGCCAGCGCCGTCAGCACCTCGACGTCGTCGTAGCTGCGCAGCAGGGGGAGCTCGCACAGCTCCTGCGGGATGACCTGCACCTTGGCGCCGGTGGTGGTGAACGTCACGCGGCCATCGCCCACCGCGTAGCTCAGCCGGCGGTTGACGCGGTACACGCCACCGGACACCTGCACCCAGGGCAGCAGCTTGAGCAGCCACCGGGAGGAGATGCCCTGCATCTGCGGGACGGACTTGGTCGTCGTGGCCAGCTGGCGCGCGGCGGCCGTGCCCAGGCTCAACTGGGACTTCTCGGCGTCACTGCCCGGCTTGATGATGTTCGACATGATGGGCCTTTCGATTGAGATGGAAGATCAGGCGCCGGAGCGCAGGTTGGCGAACAGGGAGGTGATGCGTGCGGCGGAGGTGCCCAGGCCGGTGGGGCCCGAGGAGAGCCGCGGCGCCAGCTTGCGGGACGCGCGCAGCTCGAACTCCTTGTAGCGGTCCACCGTCTGGTGCCAGATGAGCACACCGCTCATCCACCACTGCAGCTTCTGGACGTACTGCTTCAGCTTGTCCTGGGCCTTGCCGTCCAGGTTGAAGCTGCGCGCCAGCGGCTCCAGCTCGTTGGCGATGATGTATTCGAACTGCTGCATCCGCGCGGTCATCAAGTCGTTGACGACGGAGACGGCCCGCGCCGGGTCCAGGTCCAGGAAGCGCTGGACGACCAACACGCCGTTGTTGAGCTCGCCTTCGAACTCAATCTCCTTCTGGTAGGAGAAGACGTCGTTGACGAGGCAGGCGTAATCCGCCGCGGAGTTCTCCAGGCTGCGGATGGGACGGGTGTGGAAGACCTCAGGCGGCAGCGCGTCGCCATGGGCCAGGCGGGACAGGCTCATGGTGAGGTCCGAGCCGAACGTCTGGCGCCGCATCTCCACGTAGTCGATGGGGTCCGGGATGCGGTTCTGGATTTGGTTGGCCAGCTCCCACAGCCAGCTCTCCGTCATGTCCAGGATGGCCTTGCGGAACAGGCTCCGTGAGGCGGACGTCACGCCTTCGGTGGTGCGGGCCCACAGGTCCGCCAGCCCGCGCTCCACTGGGTTGGTGGGGGGCGGAACCACCGCGCCGGCGTCCTCCGGCATGAACAGCGCCAGCCGGGCGTTGAACACCTTGGCGCCGGCCATGTCCTTGGTGTGACCGTAGAAGGTCGGGAAGTAGTCGTCCGCGTAGGTGCCCCAGACGAGCCAGCAGGAGGACAGGTTGAGCTGCGCGGCGGTGGCGTGGGGATGAATCAACGCGCCGCAGAGCGCCACGTCCGCCACGTCGAACTTGTGGTCATCCCAGATGTAGCCGCCGGGCACTCCGGGGAGCACGTCCAGCATGCCCATGCGCCGCGCCCACGCCTTGGAGTCGCGCCGCGCGGCGTCCAGGTGGGGGCTCGGCTTCGTGGAGTACGGCATGTAGAACTTCGGCAGCTTCACCGGGCCCACGGGCTGGTACGGCACGTGGGAGAAGTTCTTGAGGCGGGTGAGCCCCAGGGCCGTGGGCGACTGCGGCAGCCGCGCCGCGGAGGTGCCCAGGCCGTTGGGGCCCAGGAAGAAGCCGCCCGCGCCGCCGGAGCCCTTGTTCATGTAGCGGCTGGAGCGCATGTGCCACTCGTGGCCGCCGGACTGCCAGTCCTGGAGCCCCCGGACGTACGTGAGCACCTGGGCCTGCTCCACCGGGTTCAGGCCGAACTCGACGAACAGGGACGGCAGCTCCGTCAGGACGGTGTTCTCGAACTGTTGCAGGCGCGAGGTGAGGACCTCGTTGACGAGGTGCGCGGCGCTGGGCGGGGAGATGTCCAGGAACTTCTCCATCACCAGGACGCCGTTGGAGAGCTCGCCTTCCTCCAGAATCTCCCGCTCGTAGGAGAACAGGTCGTTGCGCAGGTGGACCGCGTCGGAGAACGTGTCCTTCAGCACCCGCATCGGGCGGCTGGCCGCGACCCGGTCCGGGACTTCGGCGAAGACGGCGTGCTCCACCAGGTTCGCGGACCAGGGCGCACCGCCGACCTTGCGGCGCATCTCGATGTATTCGATGGGGTTGGAGACGCGGCGGTCGCTGATGTTGGACAGCTCCCAGCTCGATTCGTCCAGCAGGTGCTTGGTGCTCTCGAAGAACCGGCGCCGCCACGCCATGGAGCGGCTGGGGACGGTCCGGTTCCACAAATCCAGCAGCCCGGCCTCGACCGGGTTGGTCGGCGGCGGAGGCGTGGCCGCCGGGTCCACCGGCATGAACAATGGCAGACGGTCCAGGTATGCCTTCGCGCCGACCTGGTCCTGGGGGCGCTTGTAGAGCTCCAGGAAGTGGTCATCGAAGTAGAAGACCCAGACGTACCAGTCGGTGACGAGGTCCAGCTCCGGGCCCGGCGCCTCCGGATGCGTGTAGGCGCAGAGCAGGGCGTAGTCCATGGCATCGAACTTCGCCTCGCTCCAGATTTCCGGAGCGCTGCCATCCTTCGGGCGGCCAATGATTCCCAGCTCGCGTGCCCAGGCCTTCGAATGCACCCGGGCGCCTTCGAGGTTCGGATTCAAGCGCGCCGGCCAGGGAACGTAGAAGTCTGGCAGTTCGAATGGCTGCTTGTTTTTCGCCGTACTCATGGACGCCCCTCGTTGAACTCAGGGGGGCGTTATAGTTAGGCACTGAACACTTATCCAAGTGTTTCTTACATAAAAGATTCTCAGGTGAAGTCGCGATTTGCCTGCTGGCGCACGGATTTAGCTCCATCCGTGCGCCGTCATTCCTCCGCGATAAGCCGTGTTCTCATTCACCAGTAGGGCTGGTGACGAACTCCACGCGGCGGTTGGCGCTCCGTCCCTCGGGCGTGTCATTGGACGCAATGGGTTGGGCGGGGCCGTAACCCTTTGCAGTCAGACGCGAGCTCTCAACTCCTTGCTGGATGAGATATTGCCGCACTGCGTCCGCGCGGTCCTGGCTCAGTGTGCGATTGAGCTCCTCGGGGCCGGTGTTGTCCGTGTGTCCTTCGATGCGCAGGGACACGCCCGGGTTGGCCTTCAGGTAGTCCGCGATGGCGTCCAGGTTCCGACGCTCCGAGTCGGAGAGCGTCGACTGACCCACTGGGAACTGAACGTGGTGCTCGGTGGGCAGCCGCGTCGGCGCTTCGGTGGGGGGCGCCTGGGGCTGTCTCTTATAGACATCTGACGCTGCCGACGATCTTACGCGTGTA